>CALHST010000288.1 GCA_938038825.1 uncultured Paracoccaceae bacterium
CCTGTCCGAAAAGATCGGTGTCGAAAAGCGCCTGCAATGGGCGGCCGAAAAGTTCTTTGTCACGACCGAGGAAGAGCCGTTGTTCGATGCCGCCGACGTTCTGCGGTTTGGCCGCGATCTGGTGGTGCAGCATGGGTTTACGACAAACCTGAAAGGCATTGAGTGGCTGCGCCGTCACTTCCCGGATCACCGTGTGCATACGGTGAACTTCCCCGGTGACCCCTACCCGATCCACATCGACGCGACCTTTACCCCGTTGCGTCCCGGTCTGATCCTGAACAACCCGCAACGCCGTCTGCCCGAAGATCAGCGCGGCATGTTCGAAAAGAACGGATGGGAGATCGTCGACGCTGCACAACCTGCGCATAACGCGCCACCACCTTTGTGCTATTCGTCCACGTGGCTGAGCATGAACGTGCTCGTTCTAGATCCCAAAACCGTCTGCGTTGAAAAGTCCGAGGTTTATCAGGCGGAACAGATGGATAAGTTGGGTATGGAAGTCGTCGAAGTTGAGCTGCGCGATGCCTATGCGTTTGGCGGTGGGCTGCACTGCTGTACGGCGGATGTGTACCGGGATGGCGATTGCGAAGACTACTTTCCAAACGGCATCGCTTAGGCACACTTAGCGTGGGGTATAGCCCCACGCGATTTGATCTGGGCCGGAGTACCACAAAAGATGGCCTGATGTGCCATAGGCCCGGAACAGGTAAAACCGTTGGTCAACCTGGCCGTCTTTTGACTTGTGGCTTAGGCTAACAAGGCGCAACAGATCGGTTTCGCGGTAATACAAAGTGCGGTCCAGTTGCAGAATGTCTGCCAGAAACCGCCCTTGCGGGAACTGACCATGATACAGACGCGTCTCTTCGTGGCGGTCATACAGCTGGATATTGGCGATAAATTGCGGCTGGCAGCGCACCTTGCGATCAAGCTCCTTTAACAGTGTTCGCTTACCTTGGGCATGCAGGTTAAATGGTGCGCGACGATACCACAGATCGCAGGATCCGGCCCATGCCCGCGTTGCGGCCATTTTGCGCGCCGCCAACGGCCATAGGGCTGTGCATTTCAGGTCTTGGGCGCCGCCGGCGACCAATTGTTTGACGCATTCAATGACAGCATCCTGATCTGAACTTGTCCTCAGGATCGCAGCCCGTTCTGGTGTGACATCTGTTTGGATTTGGTCGATGATCGTGACCGTCTTTAACGGTTTGGACACCACAACAAAGAACAACACGGCAGGCAAGAGAACGACGACAGCACCCAACAACGCTTTAATCATATTGTGACGAGACAGAATCTCTTGCCGGAAAGTTCCAAACAAAAGCATCTCTGGGGGCGATGACTGCAACATACCGCCTGCATAAAAGACGAACGCGGCAGCACTGCGATTGAATTGCGGAAATCTGCCCGGACTGGTGCCTCAGGTCTTAAGCGTCAGTAAACGAACCAAATCGGTTTCGGGGTCCTGCAGCGCGTCGATGACATCAAAATGATGCCGATCCGGCACAACTGCGACAGGGTAATCCCAGGCATCCGACAACCATTGAGCTTGATCCAAAAACACAGGGCGCTCGGCGCCACCGACCCAAATATGCACCGGGCAAGACGGTGTGGGTTGCAACACAGGACTTTCTGCAGGCGCTTTTGTGTCATCCAACTGCAAATCGTCCTTCATCGACGTCTTTAACAAAGGTCGCAGATCCGCGACGGGCGATATCGGCACCACCTGTTTGACCCGGGTCAAAACATCTGCGGGCAAAATGCCCGGCGCCAACATGCGCGCCACAAGATGCCCTCCGGCCGAATGCCCACTGAGCGTGATTGGCCCATCAACCGACTGCGCAAGACTGACAACGGCTTTGGCGATCTGTCGCGTGATATCCGCAATCGAAACATCCGGGCACAGATCATAACTGGGCATCGCAACGGCCCAACCCTGTGCCAGTGCGCCCTGCGCAAAATGGGACCAATAACTGCGATCGAACCGCAACCAATAGCCACCATGCACAAAAATGCTCAGTCCCTTGGGCGTACCGTCGGGCAAAAACAGATCATAAGCCTGACGTGCTGTATCACCATAGGACACGCCAAGCTGCGCACGGCCACGTTCGGACAGTCTATTTCGGAAGTCTTGCGCCCGATCCGACCATGTCGGCGGATAGCTGGCAGCATCTGCAATATGGGCGGCGTTGGCGTATGCATCATCCCAATAGTCCTGATCTGGCACGCTTGGATCCTCCTTCACTCTGGACAACAGGCACCTGAGCCTATTTCAGTAACCCACACAAGAGAGTCGCCTTGCGGAGGAAATTATGCTCGACACCACAACAGACCTAGCCAGCCTGCTGAAGGACCCCAGCTTGTTGGAAACCCGTGCCTATATCAATGGTGCTTGGGTCGATGGCGCAGACGGCACAATTGACGTAACAAACCCGGCCCGCGGCGATGTGGTTGCAAAAGTGGCAGATGTTAGCCGTGCCCAAGTGGGTGATGCAATTGCCGCTGCGGAAAAAGCGCAAAAGGCGTGGGCCGCTTTGACCGGGAAAGAACGCGGGGCCATCCTGCGCAAATGGTTCGATTTGATGGTGGAAAACGCCGATGATCTGGGCACCATTCTGACAGCGGAACAGGGAAAGCCCTTGGCAGAAGCCAAAGGAGAGATCCTCTATGGCGCAAGCTTTATTGAATTCTTCGCGGAAGAAGCCAAACGGGTTTACGGCGAAGTCGTCCCCGGCCACCAACAAGACAAGCGCATCATGGTCTGGAAACAGCCCATTGGCGTCGCGGCCTCTATTACCCCTTGGAACTTCCCCAATGCGATGATCACACGCAAGGCAGGCCCTGCATTGGCCGCTGGTTGTGCCTTTGTGGCGCGCCCCGCGACCGAAACACCTTTGTCGGCCATCGTGCTGGGTGTCTTGGCAGAACGGGCCGGGATCCCTGCCGGAGTTTTGAACATTGTCCCATCCTCCAGCGCATCCGAAGTCGGCAAAGAATTCTGTGAAAACCCAATCGTGCGCAAACTGACATTCACAGGATCCACTGAGGTCGGGCGCATCTTGCTGCGCCAGGCCGCGGATCAAGTGATGAAATGTTCCATGGAATTAGGCGGCAATGCGCCGTTTATCGTGTTTGATGACGCCGATTTGGATGCCGCTGTCGAAGGCGCGATGATCTGCAAATTCCGCAACAATGGACAAACCTGTGTCTGCGCGAACCGCATCTATGTGCAAGCGGGCGTGTATGATGCCTTCGCCGCCAAACTGAAAGACGCCACCGAAAAACTGGCCATTGGTGATGGCCTGAAAGGCGGCACCACAACGGGCCCCTTGATCAGCCAAAAGGCCGTGGAAAAAGTGCAAAAACACATGGATGACGCCTTGTCCAAGGGCGGGGCAATCCTGACCGGTGGTAAACCCCATACTCTGGGCGGCACCTTCTTTGAGCCCACAGTTGTAACAGGCGTGACCCAAGACATGTCCGTGGCGCAGGAAGAAACCTTTGGGCCACTGGCCCCTCTGTTCAAATTTGAAACAGAAGACGAAGTCATTGCGATGGCCAACGACACGATCTTTGGGCTTGCTTCATACTTTTATGCCAAAGATCTGAGCCGAGTATACAAAGTCGCAGAAGCATTAGAGTACGGCATCGTGGGTATCAACACAGGCATCATTTCAACAGAATTGGGCCCCTTTGGCGGGGTCAAGCAATCCGGTCTTGGGCGCGAAGGCTCGCTTCATGGCATGGAAGACTATCTTGAAATGAAATATGTCTGCATGAGTGTCTGATCCCACATGAAGATCATGTGTCTAAACGGGTGGGGGGGTACTCTTTACGAAGATCTGATCCCCTACCTGTTGCAACAACAACCTGACATCTTATGCCTTCAGGAAGTGGTGCATACACCAACTGCAAAGAAGACATGGCTCACCTATCGCGATGGGGACCATGTTCTTGATCAACGCGCTGATTTCTACACAGATGTTTGCAACGTGATGCAAAACCACCGGGCCTTCTTCTGCCCGGCCGCCCAAGGCATTCTGTGGGACGGCGAAGAACAGGTTCCCTCGCAATGGGGGCTGGCCACGTTCGTGCGCACAGACATCCCCTTGATTGGTCAAATTCAGGGATTTGTGCACAAAGACTATTCACATGACGGGTATGGCGACCACCCCAGATCCAGATCTGCCCACGGGGTGCGCGTCTTTGACGCCAAACACAATCGAAACGTCAGCGTCCTGCATATGCACGGCCTGCGCGATTTGGCCGGTAAACACGACACACCAGAGCGCGCCACCCAGGTCGAGGCGTTGGGCGATATGGCGCGTCAACTGGCAAAACCCGGTGACATGCAAGTACTCTGCGGGGATTTCAACGTCACACCAGACAGCGCAACCATCGAATTCTTGCGCGCGATGGGACTGACCGAATTGGTGACCACGGGCGGCCACACCAGCACACGCACAAGCCACTATCGCAAACGCGAACGTTACGCAGATTATATGTTCGTGAATTACCCTCGATTTGTGCAGGATTTCCAAGTCGTCAATGATCCCGAAGTCTCGGATCATTGCCCGTTGATCTTAGAGATTTGACCAGCCCGTCGCTTAGACTCGGGCAAGGGCCGAACGGATCAACCCAATCCCCGCAACGGCGAAAACCACAGCGACAAGGCCATTGATCCAACGTCGGCCCCTGCTGTAAATCCGCATCGCGCGTTGGGTGGAAAAGATCACCGCATGACCCATATAGTTCACAACCCCGATCAGCGCGCAAATCCCTGTCGTCAAACCCAATCCGACACCGCCGCCATTATCCCCAAGCCCAACTGACAGTGCCGCCATCCACGCGACCACGGCCTTTGGGTTGGAGATGTTCAAAACAAGCCCCCGCCAAAACCAGTGCCCGCGTTTCTCAATCACGCGCGTATTAGACACAGGCCGCATCACAGTCTTGGCGGCGCTGTAAGCAAGCCACAAAAGATATGCTCCTCCTGCGACCTTAAAAACAACAAGAAACTGGGCCGTCGATTGCAATACAAATCCCAGACCAGTCGCGGCGACCACGCCCCAGAACGCCAACCCCACGGCAAGACCAAGCCCAAACAGCATTCCCGTGCGTCGCCCGGCGCTGGCGGAAACCGCAGCTACCGCAATATTTGCGGGCCCTGGCGACACAGTGACCACAAAAAATGCCAGAAGGGTCGCAAGCAATCCGTTCATGTCCATATTTCGGTCCCTTCTTTTGGAATATCGTCGCTGAGGCCACGCCATGACACAAGCATTCAAATCACATCACTGGACACATCATCCCGTCCACCCTAGCCTGCTCTAAAATCCAGATCGGAACCGAACATGACAAAACGACCCGTCTTTACGAAGATCTTCAGGCGCAGGGAGCCTTAATCCGCTTCCCCAAGTTACCTCCTTTGCGCCCTCAACTTCCCGGTTCGAGGGTTTTTTCATGCCTCACAAAGTTTCATCATGCCACGCTCCCCCAAACTGATCACCCTTGTCTTGCTGACAATGTCAACGGCGCTGTCCTTGAACATGTTCCTGCCGGGGCTGCCCGATATGGCGGCACATTTTGATGTCAGC
Source organism: uncultured Paracoccaceae bacterium (assembly GCA_938038825.1). Taxonomy (GTDB): domain Bacteria; phylum Pseudomonadota; class Alphaproteobacteria; order Rhodobacterales; family Rhodobacteraceae; genus Aliishimia. The sequence goes on from CALHST010000288.1 coordinate 5,595, forward strand.
TATGGCACAATCAGCCTGTCCGTGGGCGGTTACCTCGCCGTCACCGCAGTGCTTGCCTTGTTGATCGGCCCTTTGTCGGACAAAATCGGGCGTCGGCCTGTCGTGATTGGAATGACCGTGACCTTCACTATGGCCAGCATCGCCGCGGCATTGGCACAAGACATTCTGTGGTTTCTTGCCGCGCGGTTTTGCCAAGGTGTGATGGTGGGCGGTTTCATTCTGGGATCCAGCATCGTGCGCGATACCCGGCGTGACGATGACGTCGCACCCATGCTGTCAACCATCACCGCCATTATGGCGCTTGCCCCCATTGTTGCCCCTATTCTGGGTGGATTGATGGTGGATCACCTTGGCTGGCGCTCGGTCTTCTGGTTTTACGCTTTGGTGGGCACAGGCCTCACGGCGCTTGCACTTTATGACGTTAGCGAAACGCGGGTTACGCCGGATCCACGCAATCGCACCATCTTGTCGGCACTTCTGACGCTCCCGCGCTTTTGGGCCCTGGTCGGGACCGTCGCCTGTTCCAACAGTGGCTTTTACATCTTTCTTACGGGTTTCCCCATTGTCGCAGTTGCCGCATTCGGCCTAAGCGCCAGCGCCATGGGAATTGCCTTGGGCAGCATCACTGTCGGATTTCTCCTTGGAAGCACCTCAGCCCGCTGGATCAGCAAGGCCAAAGGCGCGCAATACACAATGGTCTTGGGTCGCATCGTCGCCATCACCGGACTGACACTCGGCTTGGTCACAACGTCATTTTGGCCAAGCCAACCAACGACACTGCTCTTGGCCACCATTTTCATCGGCTTGGGCAACGGCCTCACAGTGCCCAGCACAAACGCCATGATCCTGTCTCTCAAGCCTCAACTCGCGGGCACGGCTATGGGTGTCGCGGGATCCAGCGTCATGGGAACCGGCGCGCTGCTCACCACACTCACAGCTGTGATCCTCGACAAAACGCCCACGGCACTAACACTCCTCGGCGTCTTGTGGGTCTTAACGCTCATCAGCCTCCTGCTCTCAACACTCGAAAGACGCCTGTAAAATCCGCGTTCTTTTGGTCAAAAATACCTTGGGGGAGTCCGCAGGACGGGGGCAACGCCCCCCAAAACACAAAAAAATGGCCCGACACGCATCGCGGGTCGGGCCTCCGTTTTCTCACTCAGAATGAGGTCAGTTCACAGATGCTTCCAAGGCAGGCGTGCTGCCTGAAATTGCGATACGGCGCGGTTTCAATGCCTCAGGCACTTCCCGCTTCAAATCAATATGCAGCATGCCATGTTCGTGGACCGCACCCGTGACCTGCACGTGGTCTGCAAGCTGAAAGCGCCGCTCAAACGCTCGGGTTGCGATTCCGCGATGCAGATAGGACCGGTCATCTGAACCATCCGCTTTGCGCGCGCCAACAATCAAAGAGCTTTCCTTGACTTCGACACTAAGATCATCGTCCGAAAAGCCCGCGACTGCGACCGAGATCCGATAGGTGTCGTCGCTGGTTTTCTCGATATTGTAAGGCGGATAGCTTGGTTGCGCCCCATCCGCTGTCAAAACACGGTCCATCATGTCTGCAATTTGGTCAAAACCAATGCTGGCACGATACAAGGGGGCAAAATCAAAAGTTCGCATGAGGATATCCTCCACTAGAAGCGATTCCAAGTCATGGGTCTTCCACCATGGACAGACCCGGCATAGTGCCCGGAACCCATCCTTGGCATCCCGAACTTACCTGATGTGGGAACGCTTTTTTGTGGTTTCAACCCCTATCGAACGGTCTTGTCATTCAGTTCGCTTTTACGAACTTCGCACCTGTGGACCCGCTTTGTCCCACTCCGATCCGCCGGATCTTGGCCAATGCCCCGGTGCTTTGCGATCTCAATTGCCGTTTGAGGTCGTCAACCAAAGGCGGCAAATGCGGCCCCAAGGCCACGCGATCCCCATTCGTCGCTTTGGCCCCGCCCGAAATCACAGATAAGATGCGCCCCCGCCCATTTAGGTGGGAAAACACCGGCGCCCCGGAAGATCCGAACGTCACATCACAATCAAAGACCAACATATCGCCCTGACGTTCATCAAAACCACATTGCTTTTGACGTGACTGCTTTTCTGAACGCCCCTGCCCATAGGACACAACGCTGACAGGTCCCGGCGACACACGCTCGCCGTGCAGCACAAACGGGTTTACCTCGGTGGACAAAATCGGAGAAGACAATTCCAATAACGCCAGATCATGCGCGACGTTATTGTTCGTTAACGGCTCTTTCGCGTTATAACCGGGATGCGCCACGAATTTTTGGATTGTTCGGGTCGCAGCGGACTTGCCATGGCGGTAACCCGCGCGGAACGTGATCGTTTCACCTGTGCGCAAGGCCCCGGATGCGTTATAAACGCAATGGGCCGCCGACAGGACGAGACTGGGCGCGATCAACGTCGCGGTGCAATACGCGCCGTTCAGATCCAAACGCCCCACAGCTTCCCAGCCGCGCGCTTCGTAATCTTTGTCCAAAGATTTCAGATCGCTGTTTTCCTGTCCGGCCACAGCTGTTGCGGCGCCGACCAGCAGCGCCAATGATGCACATAGGACTTTTTTCATGGCTTAATAAATTTCGCTCCGGTGTCATGACGCCCGCCAGTGACAGAAACACGTCGTTCCGCCTGGTTGGGCTCCACCCGATAGCCCTTGCCCGCCACCAATTCCGCCTTGAGAACTTCCAAAGGCGCAATCAGCGCGGTTCCTAATGATACATTGCGCCCTTCTGACTCTGCCTTGGCAGACACGACAGACACGATCTGTGCCCGCCCGTCATCAAAGATGAAAATGGGCGCACCAGAACTGCCAAAATCGACCGTGCAAGACGTTACAAGAACCCCTTCCTGACGTGACAGCACTTCGCAGACTTCTTGCAAGCTCGGCGCTTCGGAGCGATCTTTCGCATAAGACACTACACCCACATGATCCCCCGCTCTGGGCCTTTGTGCAGTCGAAAATGGAAGAATGTTGCCGTCGCGGATAGGGCGGTGCAGTTCCAGCAATGCCAAGTCATTGCGCACCCGCTCCGAACTGACGTCTTCGGACACATCATAGTCTGGATGCACCACGGCTCGGCGGACATTGCGATAAGCAGAGGCACGTCCATTGCGCCAACCCGCCAGAAATTCAACTTTTGTATGATTGATGCGCGCGCCTGTGGTCTTGTCGAACAAACAATGTGCAGCCGTCAGAACCAGATCAGGCGCAACCAGCGCGCCTGTGCAGAACCCTGTTCCACCCAAGTCCAACCGCCCAACGGCATCCCATTCGCGACCCTGCTGGGACGTCTCCAACCGCTTTAATCGTGCGTCTTTTGCAAACGCTGCAGTCGTTAAAACGACAATCATTAGTGACAGTGACATCCATCGACGCACGGCAATACTCTCCAAACCTTGCGGATTGATAGTCTCAGGTTAAGGCAAAAATGGGGCAGAGAACCGGGTTCAACGCAATATTGGCACGGAATTGGCACTGCTTCTTCCCGCCAAAATTGCATTTGGCTTTGGCCCACCAGTTGCCCAATCCAAAAGTTCCACAGTGTGCATAATCGGAATCTCGGTTGCAGACCCGATCTGCATCATGCATCCGATGTTTCCTGCCGCAATAACGTCAGGCGATTTGGCTTCAAGGCTGCGCACTTTGCGGTCTTTCAGCTTCGCAGAAATCTCGGGCTGCATCAGGTTGTACGTGCCCGCAGATCCGCAGCACAAATGACTGTCTGCAGGCTCAACAATTGTGAACCCCGCCCTTTTCAGCAAATCCTTGGGGAATGTCTTGATTTGTTGCCCATGCTGCAACGAGCACGCCGCATGATAGGCAACGACCATCTCTTGGTCTTGTCCTTCGGGCAGATCTAGGTGCATCAACAATTCGCTGATATCCATTGCTTTTTCAGACACGCGTGCGGCGTCCTGCGCCAACGCATCGTTGCGGAACATATGGCCATAGTCTTTGACTGTCGTGCCACACCCAGACGTGTTGATGACAATCGCATCCAACCCTTGCCCGTCCATCTCAGCAGTCCATGCTTTGATGTTTTTGGCGGCTGCCGCGTGGCTGTCCGATGATTTTCCCATGTGATGGGTCAAGGCCCCACAACACCCCGCGCCCTGGGCAACAACAACTTCGCATCCAAACCGTGTGAGCAAGCGAATAGTGGCGTCATTGATATCCGTATTCAGCGCCTTTTGCGCACAGCCCGTCATCAGTGCCACACGTTTCTTACGGGGTACCTCGGGCGCAAAACTTTGCGGGTCATCATTGCGGCTGACCGGAGGGATTGTCTTCGGGGCCATCGCCAGCATCGCACGCAAGCGCGCATCCGGGATCAACGGCGCAAAGGGGCGTCCGATTTTGGCCAGCAGAAGCGCCACACGAAATCGCATGGGATAAGGCAATATCTGCGCCAACACCCACCGCAAAAGACGCTCTCCCATTGGGCGTTTATAGCGCTCTTCAATATATTCGCGGGCATGATCCACCAAATGCATATAGTGGACCCCCGATGGGCACGTCGTCATACACGCCAGACAACTCAGGCACCGATCCACATGTTTGACAGTTTTCGCATCCGGGTCCCGGTCATTTTCCAGCATGTCCTTGATCAGGTAAATGCGGCCACGCGGACTGTCGAGTTCGTCTCCCAAAACTTGATAGGTGGGGCACGTGGCCGTGCAGAACCCGCAATGCACGCAATTGCGCAGGATCTCATTAGATCGCTGGATAGCGGGCTGCGTCAGCTGTTCTTCAGAAAATTTCGTTTGCATGATGTTGCCTTACGCTGCCAACAGGCGGTCAATGCCCACATTTAGGATTCCGCGTGGATCAAATTTCTTTCGCACGCCAGCCGTTAACGCAGCCACAGCGGCCACTTCCGGCTGGAACACTCCCAGACGCGCCTTTGTGTCTGCTGATGCACGTATCAGCGTGGCATGCCCCTCTATGCCCGCCAGTTTGGCACGCAGGTCAGTTCCTTCTGACGTTCGCACCCAAACAAGACCACCCGACCAATCCAGCAGCGCCCCGTCAGCCTCTGCCGCTGTCACAACGGCAGGGCCATCTGTTGGCTTGACAGACACCCGCCAAACATCCCCTGCAGCATTATGAAACGGCGCAACGTCGCGGATATCTTGCCAGATCGCCTCGCCATCTTTTGCCTGCACAGCATCACGTTTGATATGACGCCTCAGCGCCTCTGCACGATACGCAACTGAACCTGTAAATCCTTCAACGCGCAGCGCCACATGCCCCGCCGCCGGATCATAGGCCGCCCCGCTCACATCAAAGGCCGAGGCCATAGCCTGTGTCATGACCCCCACCGCATCGGTTGCATCTGCCGCGTCAATGAAAAGCGTCGCAGATGTCTCGGGGATCGGCAGCACCTTAAGGCTGACTTCCGTCAACACACCCAAGCGCCCCCAGGACCCACTGAAAAGCTTCACAAGATCATACCCGGTCACGTTTTTCATAACACGCCCGCCATTTTTCACAATGGCACCTGTCCCATCGACAAAGCGAACGCCTAACGCAAAGTCACGCGCAGCCCCCACCTGAATGCGCCTTGGCCCTGAAATATTGGCTGCAACAACCCCGCCAATCGTCGGATTGCCTGCACTGCCAAGGATCCCACGATGATCCATCGGTTCAAACGCCAAACGTTGCCCCTGCTCCGCCAGCACGGCTTCGATCTCGGCAACTGGCGTGCCCGCGCGCGCAACAAGCGTCAAGGCCCCCGGCTCGTACAGCGTGACGCCCTTCAGCCCCGCAATAGACAACGTCTTTCCATCACAGGCAACACCGCGGGTGCCACCACCTTGAATCGCCATAGGGCCCTTGGCATCCCGAATGGCCTCAGCGACCTGTTCTTCCGTCTCAGGAGTCATCATTTTCTTTTTGCCTCAAATATCCCGGGGGCTTGGGGGCTGGCCCCCAATTACTCTGCCGCTATGCGACGCGGATCGCTGACTGCCAAAGGAAACACTTTGGCCGGGTTCAACAACCAACCCGGATCAAACACGTCTTTAACGGCCATCTGTGCCTCTAAATCTGCCGGCGCATATTGATGGGTCATCAAATCGCGCTTTTCGATGCCAACGCCATGTTCCCCCGTCAGACAGCCGCCGACCTCCACGCAAAGCTTCAGAACTTCTGCTCCGAACTCTTCGCAAATCTCCAAGTCACCCGGCTTATTCGCGTCATAACAAATCAGCGGATGCATGTTGCCGTCACCGGCATGAAAGACATTCCCCACAGCCAATCCATAATGCTTGGACATCTCTTCAATCCGCCGCAACACATAGGGCAGCTCGCTCACAGGAATGGTGCCGTCCAAACACATGTAATCGTTGATCCGTCCAATTGCTGAAAACGCGGCTTTGCGCCCCGCCCAAATCCGCCCTGCTTGCTCTGCACTTTCCGCTTCTTGCACCGCGACCGGATCATGTTTGGCGGCAATCTCTTTGATCAACCCAAGCTGATGGTCGATTTCAGGATCTGCCCCTTCCACCTCTACAATCAACAATGCCTCGCACATCGGATATCCCGCACCCGCAAAATCTTCGCAGACTTCGATCAACATGCGGTCCATGAACTCTATGGCGACAGGTAATACACCCGCTTTGATGATGTCCGCCACACACGCCCCTGCCACTTCCGCAGAGCCAAACCCCATAAGAACCGGGCGCGCGCCTTCCGGTTTGTGCAATATCCGCAATGTGGCTTCAGTCACCACGCCAAGCTGGCCTTCAGATCCGCAGATCACACCCAACAAATCCAAACCCGCGGCATCCAGGTGCGCGCCGCCGATTTCGACAATAGTCCCATCCATCTGAACCATTGTGACGCCCATCAAATTATTCGTCGTCACACCGTATTTCAAACAATGGGCCCCCCCGGAATTCATCGCCACGTTGCCTGCAATGGCACAAGCAAGCTGGGACGACGGATCAGGCGCATAAAAAAACCCATCGGCCTCAACGGCCCCTGTGACACTCAAATTGGTACGTCCCGATTGCACCCGAATGATCCGGTTTGCATAATCAGTCTCGATCACGTCATTCATGCGCGCCACGCCAAGGATGACACAGTCCGCCGTCGGCAAAGCCCCCCCTGCCAAAGATGTTCCCGAACCGCGCGGCACCACGGGCACGCCTTCTTCGTGACAAATCCGCAAGATGTTTGCCACCTCTTGCGTCGAACTTGGCAAAACCGCCACCATCGGAGGACACCGATACGCCGTCAGCGCGTCACACTCGTACGCACGGGTTTCTGCCTCGTCAAAAATGACCGCATCAACCGGCAAAACCGCTTGCAACCGTTCAACAACCCGCCCTTTTCGCAACAGGATCTCTGGGTTCGGGATCGGCATGTCCATGGCACTTCTCCATATTGGTAATTTTTTCTTACCAATTTTAACCTCTGGCCGCAATGCCCCACCTTGCGCTAAATGACGCATATGATTTGGTCCTCCATCCTCTCGCTTCTAAGCCCCGCAGATTTCGCCGCCCTTGCTTTATTATTTGTAGGCTGGATTGTGATGGGCTGGCATATCGAAAATCCGCCCAAATCGCGGATTTCAGTGTCTTGCCTGATGGCCGCGTTTCGGCGCGAATGGATGGTTCAGATGGTGACTCGGGAACCCCGCATTTTTGACGCGCAAATGATCGGCCATTTGCGGCAAGGCGCGGCCTTCTTTGCCTCTGCCACGATGCTCGCCATTGGCGGGGGCTTGGCATTGGTCGGCAACACCGAACCCTTACGCATGGTTGCTGCCACGTTGACTCTTGGCGACAGCCCAGCCCTGTTATGGGAAGTCAAAGTGATCTTGATCGTCTTGTTGATCTCGTCTGCCTTCTTAAAATACGTGTGGTCTCACCGGCTCTTTGGATACACGGCTGTCTTAATGTCAGCCGTACCCAATGACCTGACCCACCCGGACTGCAACGCCCGCGCAGCCCAAGCCGCAGATTTGCTGATCTTGGCTTCCCGTGGATTTACCCGCGGCATGCGCACCACTTATTTCGCCCTCGCAGCCTGTGCATGGCTCATCGGCCCCGAAGCCCTGGGGTTGGCGACCGCTGCGACCATTGCCATGCTGTGGCGCCGGGAATTCGCATCCAATGCGCGCGCGGCGCTCCTGCGCAACCCCGCCCCCACAAAGACGTGACTCGCCCCACTGCTCATCAAAAGGTACCGTTTGCCCCATGAAACATCTTCTTTTCCTATGTGCCCTCATCGGCACCCCGGCCCTGTCCGATTCACCCGTGATCGAAAAAGTCACAGCCTTTGGCAACAGCAACGGCTGGCGCTTTGATGTCACACTCTCGCATCCAGACACTGGATGGGACGATTACGCAGACGGATGGCGCGTTCTTGATATGGATGGCAAGGAACTCGGACTACGCGTTTTGGCCCACCCTCATGTCAACGAACAACCCTTCACCCGTTCCCTTGGCAACGTCAAAATTCCCGAAGGCGCAACCCAGGTTCAAATCGAAGCCCGCGATCTTGTGGGGGGATGGTCCGGCAAACCCATCATCTTTGATCTGCCAAAATAATCTTTCTTTTGGTCTCAAATACCTTGGGGAATCGCCAACGGCGATGGGGCAACGCCCCTAAAATATGTCGTGCGCGCCCTTGGGCGCGCTCCGCTTGACTACGCACGATGATAGGGGCTGCCTGCCAGGATAGACGCCGCGCGGTACAGCTGTTCCGTTATCATCACACGTGCCAACATGTGCGGCCATACCATTTTTCCAAAGCTAACAGCGTGATCTGCGCCTGCCCTTAGAGACGGATCAATCCCATCAGCACCACCGATGACAAATGCCACGTCACTGCGTCCTTGATCCCGCCACCCGGCCAATCTGTTTGCAAAATCAGGCGAGCTTTCGACGCGGCCGCGTTCATCCAGAACACACAGCACCGCGCCATCGGGAACCGCTTTGTGCAGCAGCGCAGCTTCTGCTGCCATGCCACCGCCTTTGCGGTCGTCCACCTCTTTCAAGGTCAGCGGCCCTAAGCCAAGGGCCCGCCCCGTGCGATCAAATCGCGTGACGTAATCCAAGATAAGCTGCGCTTCCGGGCCGGCCTTTTGGCGCCCCACGGCAATAACATGCACACGCATGCGGCTCTCCGGATCCGGGCCAGTTTAACTGGGTGCCGCAGCACTGGGCTGCCACATTTTTTCCAATTGATAAAATTCCCGAACTTCCGGGCGGAATACATGAACAATCACATCACCGGTGTCGATCAACACCCAATCACCTGTTTCCTTGCCTTCACTGCGCACCGACAAGCCAAATTCGGCTTTCAATCGGTCACCCAACTTTTCGGCAAGCGCAGACACCTGACGGCTAGAACGGCCAGAGCACACAACCATGTAATCCCCAATCGAGGACTTGCCGTGCAGGTCAATCTGAACGATGTCTTCCGCTTTGTCTGAATCAAGAGATGTCAGGATGGCCTCAAGAAGGGCCTCACTGGTCACCGTGCGCTTCTTTGGCTCGGTCGTGTCGGTCTGAGCCGAGAGCGCTGCGCCCGAGGCCCGATCATCAGCAGCAAATGCCGCTTCTGCATGAAATGACAGAATACTGTCCTCCTTTGCGTATCGCACCTCAGCTTGGTGCTGGCATACAAGAATCGTAACAATTTGACTGTCACATTTCAATGAAACGCGCCCAGTGCAAGAGCATTTAGGGACAAAAACACGCGAATTTGTGGGAAAAACGGCATTATTGCAAGCTTTGAGACCACACGATAAAGTCCCGCGTCAGACCCTGGGAAGGATCAACTGACGATGGCGCTGCGCCCATATCTACAGCTTTTGCTGATGGTGGTCTTGTCTGCGACAGGATCACATGCCGACACATGGCGTGAAAACGTCTGGCATTTCGTCTGTGAAGAAAGCCCCTTTTTCGCGCAGGATCGCGCTGACCGCCACAGCGCAGGTGTTGTAACCAGCGATGGCGGCTTCGCATTGATGGTGCTTGGCGACCCACTACAGGGGGCTTTGGTGTCCATCAATGTCCCGGACGAGATGATTAAAGACCGGGTAACCTCAACATTGATCATGCCCACCGGCAATGTCTTCTCTCGTACAGTCACGGATGACCAATTCTGGGCCGTGCAAACGCCGGACGGAGCGTCTGTAACCTATACGTTCCGGGTCGATCCTGCCGATATTGAATTCTTTCAAGCCGGGCGTCGCTGGCAAGTCAAAGCAGGTGCCACAACACGCAATGTGCCTTTGAAAGGTAGCCGTGTCGCGATCCGGTCCGCGCTCACGGCACGCGCGACACAAAGCACGGCCTGCTCTGAGCAGATCAAAGATTAGTCGGCAGCGTCTTGCAGCATTTTGACTTCACGCTGTGGGAATGGAATGGAAATGCCATGGTCCTGAAACGCGTCCCACAAGGCAAGATACACGTTGCCCCGAATATTGGTGAGCCCCCCAGTGGGATCTGTGATCCAAAACCGCAGGATATAGTCGACCGAGCTGTCCCCAAACCCAGTGATATGGCAAACGGGCGCACGGTTACTTAGCACACGATCAACGGACTGGGCGGCCTCAATCGCGAGGGCCCGCACTTTATGAGGATCATCGCCATATGCCGTTCCAAACCGAATATCGAGCCGCACAAAATCATTGGAATGTGACCAGTTCACCACTTGGCCAGTGATCAGATCTTCGTTCGGGATCAGGTATTCTTTGCCATCGCGCGTCACAACAGACGCATATCGCGCGCCCAATGTTTGGATCCACCCAAACGTGTCCCCCAACGAAATGACATCCCCCGGTTTGATCGACTTATCCAACAGAATGATGACCCCGGACACCAAATTGGACACCACTTTTTGCAAACCAAACCCAAGGCCCACACCAATGGCCCCAGACAAAACAGCAAGCCCGGTGAGATCTATTCCAATGGCGCGCACACCAAGGAAAAACGCCGACGCATAGACTATAACCTGCAGGGCCTTGATGATCAGAACCCGCATCGAAGGGCTAATTTCATCATTGGCCTGAACCCGCGCAGATGTGGTGCTTGTGACCATGCGCGCCAAGGCGAACAGAACTGCAATGATCACCGTCCCTTGAACCAACATCAAAAGGGACAGCCGGAAATCTCCGATATTTAACGCGGCCGCATCCAACAGGCTAACCGCCTCGTCCAGAACGCCCAAAATGGACAGCGTCACATAGGTCCAAGCGCCATAGCGCACCAAGTTTCGCAGCGTTTCCGATCGAATAAGCCGCGTTACAAACGCAACCAGCAAAAGCGCTGTTGCCAGTGTCGCGATGGCACCGATGATATAAGATCGCGAGGGCCATGTGACCTCGCGCATCACAAAGGTGACGCCCCAGATCAAAATCACAAAGAAAATGGCCCTGAGCCGCTGGTGGATAACCACCAGAATGCGCATCCGCCAACCGGGCCATCCTTTGCGTGACGCCATCCATGCCCGGATACGCGGTGCGAACAGCAATCGCAAACAATGCGCCAACAGCAACACGCCCATCGCAATTCCGACCTGATAGGCGTTCCAGGGCCGCAAAAGCGATTCAAGAAACGTTTCTGCTTGGGTGAACAAGGATTGGCTGACACTCAGGATTTCAGCTGCGGCCTCTGTCAGATCCTCGTTTGAGGCAGTTGCGGTGCCCTGTTGGGCGGTGTCCGATGTGTGATTTGCCATACTGCTGCAATCCCTGGCTTTTATGCGAGTGTGGCACAGGCATGGCAAAACCAGCAAGCGCAGCCGCAAAAGACCCCTGCGATCACCTTGGAAACGGCAAATTTCATACGCATTTCCGCCCAATTACGCGCTTAGGTTAATTTTAGGTAAACAGGTTGAGGTCCCGCAATGTCGGCAACAACGTTTGAAGACCGGTTGGCACGTCTTGCCACAGAAGGGGCGGCAGCATCCGCACCTAAAAGCGCGCTTGCGCAACCCAAACCTGTTCAATTGCCGAAAATGCCGACCGAACGGGACGACGCGACGTCCACGTCCGCTGTGAAAGTTCTGGGGGCATGTTTTGGTGGCGCTTTGCTGGGATTTATTCTGGCCACCATCATCAGCATTGGCCTGATCGAAGGATCCCCATGGGGACCGGGTTCAGACATGGCGGATTTCGTGATGATCCCGTCTTTTGTCATTTCGATGCTTTTGATCATTGCCTTGATCCCAACAACCATCTTTTTCCGCCGCGCTCAAAACGGGTTTAGCTTTGTGGCCTCAGCCCTTGTTGTTCTGATGATCAGCTTCCTGATCTAGCTAGCTACGTGCGCGTTTTTCCGCGCCAGTTACATGATTGCAGCGCGTGAGCTAAAGCTCACCTTACGTGCACAGCAGATGTTTCGCGACGCCAAGGGTGCTCGCAAAACTCCGAAACGTGACTTGTCGATATTTGTCGACTTATCGAGCTGCTTTCAAAACGGAACCAGCA
>CALHST010000289.1 GCA_938038825.1 uncultured Paracoccaceae bacterium
TTCAAACCCCAAAGGCGGCAGGCTGGCATCTTCGACCAAGGTAAAGCCAAACCCGGCTTCGCCATCAATAACAGCCCCCAGCCCTCGCAACGCATCAATGTCTCGATAGATGGTTCGCACCGACACACCCAGATCAAAGGCAAGTTGTTCTGACGTGACGGGTGACGCTCCGCTTCGTAACGCAGTCATAAGCTTAAAAAGGCGTGCAGTTTTCGACATGGCCAGCAGCATACCACTCCTGCCAAAATTTGTCAGCACCCGCTGTTAGATCAGTGCCGCAAAGCAAAGGATCATCGCAATGCTCACTCTGATCACCTATCCCGGCGGATTTGGCCAACCCAGCGCAAGCCCATTTTGCGTTAAGGCTATGTATCTGCTGAACATGTCTGGCCAGCCATGGCAGGCGGAATTCTCAAACGACCCCAGAAAAGCACCGCAGGCGAAATTCCCCGTTTTACGGACACAGCATGGGTTGGTCCACGACAGCAACCAGATCCAAGCCTATCTGGAAGACAATGGCGCACAGTTTAACACGCATCTGTCGGATGCTGAAAAAGCGGTGGCGCATACGTTGGTGCGGATGACGGAAGAGCACATGTATTTCATTCTGGTCCTTGATCGTTGGGAACGGATGGACGTCTGGCCGACGATCCGCGATCATTACTTCAAAGAAATTCCTTCAATCCTTCGCGGATTTATCACCGGCGGGCTGCGAAAGTCTTTGATCAAAGGCATGAAAACCCAAGGGTTGGGACGCATGACGTGGGAGGAACGGATGGCAAGAGTGGAACAAGACCTGTCTGCGATTTCAACGACGTTGGGCGACAAACCTTTTCTGTTTGGTGACCAGCCCTGTGCCGCAGATGCCAGTGTTATCGCTGTGTTGGGTGCAATGCGCGCGACCCCCGTCGCAACACCCCTGTCGCGGCGCTTGGGCGATGACGCACTGCTAAGCGCCTATATAGACCGGGCAGATACTGCTATGGGTCAGTCATGACGCGGCTTCCCGCACCCCCGCAAGCGATCACTGACGCGATCAATCAAGCCCCGCCAGATGCGCAAGACGGGCTATGGGCGTTGCGCGCCCTTATCTTGGAAACAGCGCAACACTTGCCGGATGTCGGAAGGGTCGAGGAATGTTTGAAGTGGGGACAACCGGCCTTCACGACCCCAGAGACGAAATCAGGGTCCACACTGCGCATTGGCTGCCCAAAAAACGGCGGCTTCGCGCTGTACGCCCATTGCCAAACCAACATCATCTCCAGCTATGCGGACGCGTTTCGGGGTTTAGATACCGTCGAGGGCAACCGCGCCGTTCATTTCACAGACATCACACAGATTGATCCAGCCCGTCACGGTCGCTTGGTATCCCATGCATTGCGGTATCATCTGACGAAATAGAACACTATTTACGTCGTCGCACCACTTTGCGTTTGGCCTTGTCAGCTTTCCGCTTGGCCTTGACCACTTTACGTTTCACTGGTTTGCCCCGTCGCGACTTGTTGCCGGACGGCATTGCGGCACCTTCCAGCTCCAAAACCTCCAGCGCCAAACCACCTGTCACAGGCGCGGCCTCGGTCAGACGGACAAGAACGCGCATCCCCAGCCGCACTTCGAATCCACTGTTTTCACCCATCAGGGTGCCAGACTCTCCGTCATAGTGGAAATACTCGTTGCCCAAATTGCGCATCGGCACAAGGCCATCAGCCCCGGTGCCATCCAATTTCACAAACACACCAAATCGCGCGATGCCGCTAATGCGGCCACCGATTTCATCACCAACACGTTCCGACAAAAAGGCCGCAAGATAGCGGTCGGTGGTATCACGTTCCGCCATCATAGACCGGCGTTCCGTGTCCGATATATGACTGCCTGTGGCTTCCAGACGATCTTCGTCAAAGGCACTTAAGCCATCATCACCCCATTTATGCGCAGTGATCAGCGCGCGGTGCACGATTAGGTCTGCATAACGACGAATGGGCGAGGTGAAGTGGCCATAGCTTTGCAGCGCAAGACCAAAGTGGCCAAAATTTTTGGGGCTGTAATAAGCCTGCGTCATAGACCGCAACGTGGCCATATTGATCAGCTCGGCCTCGTCTTTGCCCGCCGCTTGCGCCAACAATCGGTTGAGATGTGCTGTTTTCAAAACCTGCCCTTTGGCAAGGGACAACCCGGCCGCCTCGGCAGTGTCGCGCAAACTTTCCAGTTTTTCCGCCGACGGTTCTTCGTGCACCCGAAACAAAAGAGGCGTTTTCTTGGCAATCAATGTTTCGGCGGCGGCCACATTGGCCAGCACCATGAATTCTTCGATTAGCTTATGCGCGTCCAACCGATCCTTGAAACTGACCGAAGACACTGTGCCGTCTTCAGCCAGTTCGACACGACGCTCTGGCAAGTCTAAATCCAACGGTTGACGCCGCTCGCGCGCCTCAACCAGAGCGCCATATGCTGCATACAAAGGACGCAAAACGGGATCCAGCAAGGGTTCTGTCCGTGCATTTGGCGCGCCATCTATGGCCTCTTGCACTTCTTCGTAATGCAACGATGCAGGCGAGCGCATGAGCCCACGTACAAACCTATGCCGCAGTTTATTCCCCACCGCGTCCAGAATGATTTCCACTGCAATACAGGCGCGCGGGACACCTTCGTGCAAGGAACACAAGTCGCCTGACAATATGTCCGGCAGCATTGGCACCACACGGTCCGGGAAATAAGACGAATTCCCACGCTTTCGCGCTTCGCGATCCAAAGCAGAACCGGGCGTAACATAGGCCGCGACATCCGCAATCGCGACCCACAAGACATGACCACCGGGGTTCTTTGGATCCGTGTCTGGAAATGCGCAGCATGCGTCATCATGGTCACGGGCATCTGAGGGGTCGATGGTGATCAACGGCAGCTCTTGCAGATCGGTCCGCCCGTCTATCCCCATAGGAACGGCGGCATCCGCTTCTGCCACCACCTCGTCCGGGAAGTCATCGGGAATGCCGTGCTGATGGATGGCGATCAAGGACACCGCTTTGGGTGCAGATGGATCCCCCAACCGCTGCACAATTCTGGCGCGCGGCAAACCCATGCGAGATTTTGGGCCTGCGTGTTCGGCCTCTACCAGCTCACCATCTTTGGCCCCGTGAGTCGCCCCATCCAGAACCTGCCATTCCTTGTCCGAAGACTTTTCAATGGGCACAATCCGCCCACCTTCGCTGCGTTTGCGGAAAATGCCAATGATCTTTAGTGGATTGGTTCCAATCCGTCGGATCAAACGCGCTTCGTAATTCACATCGCTGTCACTGACGGCCTGCAATCGGGCAAGGATGCGATCCCCTTGCGCCAGCGCCGGATCAGACGCACGCGGCACAATCAAAACGACCGGCTCTTGCCCCTCGCCTTCCCATTCCATCGGTTTTGCAAACAAATCACCGTCCGGTCCCGGCTCTGTCACCAGCAATACACTGACAGGCGGCAAGCGATCCGGGTCGCGATAGGTCTTTTTGCGCTTTTCCAGATGCCCTTCGGCCTCGAGCTCTTTGAGAACACGTTTCAGATCAATTCGCGCAGCACCTTTGATGCCAAACGCTTTGGCGATGTCACGTTTCGAGGTCTGGGTGGGGTGGGCTGAAATCCATTCGAGGATCTCTGCCTTATCTGGAATGCGGCTCATGGCGCGTCAGCTAACACGCCCAGCGCCCAAGGTCATGGCCAAATCGTCCACAGTGTCCACATCGCGCAATACGTCCACCAATGTGACACGATGATCCGGCAAAGAGGCGATCGTATCCGCAAGGGCATGTTCTGTGCTCCACCGGACATTTTGGAACAAAGACGAAGGAATGGCGCGGGCACGCTTAAGCCCTACCAACCAGTATCCACCATCCATTGCAGGACCGAAAACAGCCTCGTTGCGACCCAAGGATTGGAACGCACGCGCAACATGACGACGCGAGATATGAGGGATGTCGGCCCCAATAATGCACACTTGACCTTTGGGTGCGGATCGCAGAAGGCGCGCCATTCTGTCGCCAAGGTCACCCGAACCCTGCGGGATTCGCGCCAAATGCGCGGGCCAAACCCGGCTTTTCATCCCCTCGCGATCTGGGCTCACCGCAAGCACCGTTTGCCATCGGGGATCTTCAATTCGGCGCAGCAAATGGGTCACCTGCCATCGAAACCACCAAGCAGCGGACACAAGACCAATATCTTTGCCCAGACGTGTTTTAACGCGCCCCGGACGGGGCTCTTTCACCATGACAATCAGTGTGCGCTGCATCAGGTAACGTTACTCCAGCCCGAAATAGCCCCGCAAAACGCGGGAATAGACGGCTTTGAGCTGATGAATGTGTGCGACTGCCACATGTTCGTCCACTTTGTGCATGCTTTGGCCGACCAATCCGAATTCTACCACGGGGCAGTGGTCTTTGATGAACCGCGCATCTGATGTCCCGCCAGAAGTACTAAGTTCTGGGGTCACCCCGGTTTCCACCTCGACCGCTTTGGCAACCAAGGCCGATAAATCACCGGGAGGCGTCAGAAAGCTTTCGCCCGAAATCTTGATACGGACAGAGATGTTAACATCAAACATGTCAGCGATCTTGGCGGCTTCATCGTTTAGCCAGTCTGACAAGCCAGCCCCAGTGTGTGTGTCGTTAAATCGGATGTTCACAGTGCCGCTGCATTTTGCAGGAATGACATTTGTGGCTGTATTGCCTGTATCCATGGTGACGACAGCCAATGTAGACGCATCGAAATGGTCCGTCCCAATGTCCAATTCGTGACTGGCCAACCGATCCATCAGGCGTGCCAAGGCCGGAACTGGGTTTTTGGCGCGATGCGGATAAGCGGAATGCCCCTGAACGCCCGTCACGTCAAACCATGCGGTCATCGAACCCCGACGCCCGATTTTTATCATATCACCCATATTGGCAGGACATGTCGGTTCGCCAACCAGGCACACGCTCATGGCTTCGCCAGTTTTGTCCATGTGTTCCAGCAGTGCGACCGTGCCGTCAACCGCGTCACCTTCTTCATCGCCCGTGATGGCGATAACCACAGCCCCATCGGGAGGGGTCGTTTGAACCAAGTCCGCAGCGGCCGCAACAAAGGCAGCAACACCCGACTTCATATCTGTTGATCCGCGGCCGTACAAAACCCCGTCAACAACTTCGGCACCAAAAGGAGGATGTGTCCATGCCGCGGCATCCCCAACGGGAACGACATCTGTGTGGCCGTTGAAACCAAAGGTGCGCGCATGCCCCTTGTCACCCCAGCGCGCGTACAAATTCCGCACGTCGCCGCGATCTGCCCAAGCACAATCAAACCCCGCCTGCGTCAACACATCATGCAGCAACACAAGTGCGCCACCTTCTTGGGGTGTCACAGACGCGCACTGCACGAGCTTTGCCGTCAGTTCCACAGGATCCATGTCTGCCATCAGTCTATACGTCCCTTTTGCCTTCCCGACCAAGCAATGTGGCGAAAATGGCGCGCTCACAAGAGCAAATTGTGCAAAAAGAGTTAACGATATCGCGCTGTTCGGGTATACTGATCGTTAGAACAATAAGACCGAGGCAGGTCAGAGCAGTATCTGAGCACCCAAAAATGGGGCCGTTTTCTGCAACCCAACACGACAAATCCTTGCGCGTGAACCGCAAGGACTGGGCTGTCTTGGATCGTGATGATCGAGGTGGGACATGCCAGCAGAACAGCTAACAGTTGTTACCGGACAAGACGCAGAAACCATTGCCAACGCCATTTTCGGTAATGGTGTCGAGGTCATCACGGCGTCCTTATCCAACAATGGCAGCACCAATATCGGTCTTTTTTCAGACGGAGACTCGATTGCACCGGGTGTTACACCATCGGACACAGGTGCCATCTTTTCCACGGGACGCGCAGCAGACATCACCAATGCATCCGGCGACACCAATCAAAGCACCTTCTCGGGATCAAACAGCGCCGGTGTAAACAATGATACGTTGTTCAATGCGGCAGCCGGAGCCCGCACGTTTGACGCGGCTTTCATTGATGTCGATTTCCGCCCTGACGGCGACACCCTTACTATGCGGTTTACATTCGCCTCAGAGGAATATCCCGAATTTACCAGCGGCATCTTTCAAGACCTCGTCGGGGTTTGGGTTAATGGCGCCCCGGTCGAGCTCGCCGTGGGTGACGGAGATGTTGATCCCGGAAACATCAATCCTTCGGAAAACATCAACCTATATGTCGACAATACAGGTGGTGACTTTAACACCGAAATGGATGGCTTTACGCTCACTCTGACATTGAAGGCCAATGTCACCCCGGGTGAAGTCAACTCTATCCGGATCGGTTTGGCGGACGTTGCGGACAACCGTTACGATTCAAACTTATTGATCGCTGCAGACTCTGCCCAAACCTTTTTGATCGCGGATGATGACAGCATTACATTGCCTCTTGATGGCGAGAAAGATCTTGATGTTCTGGCCAATGACCAAGCAGTTTCTGGCAATACGCTGACCATCACCCATATCAATGGCCAACCTGTCGTCGTCGGCAGCATTGTCACCCTGAACACAGGGAGCCAAGTTCAATTGAATGCGGATGGCACCCTGAAAATTATTGGGGATGGCGACACCGAAGATTATCAATTCACCTATCAAATAACCGACGGCGTCGACTCAGATGTTGGGTTTGTGAATGTCAGCCAAGTTCCGTGTTTCGTCGCAGGCACGCTGATCGCAACGCCGGATGGGGACGTGCCAGTTGAAACATTGAGTCCCGGCGACATGGTTCTGACAAAGGATGATGGCCCACAGCCTTTGCGATGGATTGGAAGCAGAACAGTTGACGCGCAAGGTGCGTTCGCGCCGATTGCCATTCAGGCCAATACGTTCGGAAAACACCGTGCGCTGTCTTTGTCTCCGCTGCACAGAGTGCTGGTCAATGACGGACTGGCAGAGTTGCTTTTCGCAGAATCCGAAGTCCTGATCGCCGCCAAGGACCTGGTGAACGACAGCACCGTTCGTCGGAAAGTCGGAGGAACCGTGACCTATGTGCATTTGTTGTTCGATACACATCAGGTCGTTTACTCCGAAGGTCTTGCCACCGAAAGCTTCCTTCCCGGGCCCCAAATCACGCGCAGCTTTGAAATGGATATCACACGTGAAATCTGCGCGTTGTTTCCGGAAATAGACCCGGAAACCGGGCTGGGTTACGGGAAATCCGTGCGCCGCACCCTAAAGCGCCACGAAGCGCATTTATTGACCCATCGTGGGTTCGCTGCATGACTTGGCTGGCTTTGGTCGACAAGACCCAGCGCAGGTTTTCAAATTTTGGCATCGGAATTGATCGCCACGATCATCCCGTTGTTCCCGAAGAACCCGGTTCGCAAATGCCGTGTGGCACGATTCTGATCGAAGCGACAATGCCACATACGGACCGACCAGAGCTGCTATTCGGATATGAAAATGACGATCATCCCGCACACAGATTTTTAGGCATTCGCGCCCTTCCTGCCGGCGGAGTCACATGTCTTGTCGGATTTGGCGGCGCAGTTCAGCATTTGGCGCTGGATATGCCCGTTGATCGCCCGCAAACTCCCCTTTGGATCAGTTTCTCCTGGAACGCAGCAAAACGCGAGGCAAGGCTCGCGTTAGAAGTACCCGGAAC
This sequence comes from uncultured Paracoccaceae bacterium, assembly GCA_938038825.1. Classification (GTDB taxonomy): domain Bacteria; phylum Pseudomonadota; class Alphaproteobacteria; order Rhodobacterales; family Rhodobacteraceae; genus Aliishimia. The sequence goes on from CALHST010000289.1 coordinate 7,645, forward strand.
ACCAATCTTTGCCGCGCGTAAGATGCAATTGGACATGCCTATCTTTGCATCCGATTTACGTTCGGCCATCACACATCTGACGCAAATCTCCAAATCCGCGATCTTTGTTGCGATATCTGATGCGTGGGAACCTTTGGGTCCCACGCCGGGACTGGCTTTGGATATGCCCATCAATACGCCTTTTGGGCCAAAAGAGGCGCAATCATTGCAACGTGGAGATCTGGTTTACACTGCAGATGGCGAACAAGTGCCAGTCCTGGCAGCCGTTCAAAGACGTCTACCCGCCCGTGGCAGCGCACGACCGATCCGCATTCGTGCTGCGTTCTTTGGGCTGAAGCGTGATTGCGTCGTGTCCGCAACTCAATCCCTTTACGCATCTGGAAGTCATGTTGAATACGCGCACGGTTGCGAAGCTGTGCTGATACCCGCGGGGCACTTGGCCAATGGCCGCACGGCCACACAAGAACCTGCTGGTCCAATTGTCGACTATGTGCAGGTCTTAACGCCACAACACACTGCATTGTCCGTTACCACCGGCGCAGTAGAAAGCCTGTTCATTGGGCGTCTGCGCCGCCACAAAGACAAAACCGCTGCAACACTTCTCAATGATTTGCCGCGTCGCGACTTACCGGAACAGATTGCCACTGCAGCTCCTGTTCTTGATCACTCAGCGACCCTGTTTTTGGAACAACAAAGGTTCGGCTAATCCTAAGCAGGGTTAGTCGTAGAACGGCGTCACTTGCGCCACGATCACGGCGTTTTCGGCCAAAGCCCGGTCCATCAAGTCCCGTTCTTCAGCCTCAATTTCGTGACCCAGATCCTCGCGTTCCTCAACGGTTCCATGACCCGTGACATCCAAAGGGGCCATGTCCGCTTGTTTTAGAATTGCAACTGTTTCGCGCACAGCCTCTGCTTCGTCCACACCGCTGGCATAGCACATCAGGGCAGCCCCCGTGCTTTTGTCCGGCAGACCGTCATCCTCCTTGCGGCCAACCTGAACCACAAGCGTATAGACATGATGTTGTTTGCCGGACTTCGCCATATGTGTAAGGTGAGCTTTAGCTCACGCTCCCTTAGTCGCGCAGCAACTCGTTGATACCAGTTTTGGACCGAGTCCGCTCGTCCACCCGCTTCACAATGACCGCGCAATACAAGTTCACATTATTCTTGGATGGCATCGAACCCGCGACAACCACGGAATAAGGCGGCACTTCGCCATACATCACTTCGCCAGTTTCACGATCCACGATTTTGGTCGATTGGCCAATGAAGACGCCCATTCCAAGAACAGAACCTTCGCGCACAATGCAACCCTCGACCACTTCGGAACGCGCACCAATAAAACAATTGTCTTCGATGATTGTCGGGCCCGCTTGCATCGGCTCCAACACGCCACCAATGCCCACACCACCAGACAGGTGTACGTTTTTACCAATTTGCGCACAGGACCCAACAGTTGCCCAGGTGTCCACCATGGTGCCCGTATCAACATATGCCCCTAAATTCACAAAGGATGGCATCAACACGACACCCGGTGCGATAAAGGCAGACTTGCGCACGATACAATTAGGAACAGCCCGGAAACCCGCAGACTTCCACTGATTGTCGCCCCAGCCTTTGAACTTGCTGTCGACTTTATCCCACCAACCGCTGCCTTGCGGTCCGCCGTCCTGCTGTTCCATGTCTTTGATACGAAACCCAAGCAGCACCGCTTTCTTGGCCCATTGGTTTACATGCCAATCGCCCGTGTCCTGACGTTCCGCCACCCGCAGCGACCCGCTATCCAACGCGTTTAGCGTCTCTTCGATCGCGTCCCGAGTTTCGCCAGTTGTGGCTGGTGTAATGGCATCCCGGTTGTCCCAGGCTGCTTCAATTGCGGTTTCCAATGCGGCGTTCGACATGGACGCTTCCCCTCTGGCAATACTTGGGCGTCCTATACGGGGCCAATCTTCCGGTTGCAATCCAAGGCCGCATCTTTGACCTGTGATTGCCCAAACCGGGATCGCTAAAGAACTGAAACCGCCTCGATGCGCAGTGGCACCTCACAAACCAAGCGGATCCGGGGCGATATTCCCACCACACACCAATACTGCAACCTTTTCTCCCGGATCTGGGCGGTACGCGCCACTCATCAAGGCAGCCAACGCAGCAGCCCCTGCCGGTTCAACCAATTGACGCATCTCTTGCCACAAAGCGGTTTGCGCCTGAACAATGGCGTCGTCCGAAACCCGTACACCAGTCACATCCAAACCGTTCGCCAAGTCAAAACACATCTGGCCAATGCGCTTAGCCCCCAATGCATTGGCGGCCACCCCAGACACATCAACATCCACTGGCTTGCCCGCATGGCGCGCTTGATACAGCGCACAACATCTTTCTGGCTCTACCGCCACAACTTTTCGCCTTTGTCCAAGCCAGCCCAAGGCGCCAGCAATCAAACCACCACCTCCAACCGCGATCAGAACTGTATCCGCCTCAAGACCTTGCAGCTCCCATTCCCGCATGGCGGTGCCCTGTCCTGCAACTGTTCCAGCCGCGTCATAGGCATGCACCTGCCCTGCACCCGTCGCCGCTTCATATGCCTGCGCAGCCGCCAAGGCTTCAGAATAAGCGCCTTTGACGACACGCAGATCCGCGCCTGTGCGTTCAATCAACGCAATCTTGGAGGAGCCCGCTATCTCAGGTACAAAAATTGCCGCTTTGTGCCCCAATTGCGCCGCAGCAAATCCAACGGCCGCTCCATGATTGCCACCGCTGGCCGCAACCAATCCCGCGTCAGGCACAGATGTGCTCAACAACGTGTTAAACGCACCACGCGCCTTGAACGACCCCGTGTGTTGCATCTGTTCCAGCTTCATCTCAATCGGATACTCCAACCCAAATCCACGGGCCTGCAAAACAGGCGTCCGAAGAACATGACCCTCTATCCGCTTTGCTGCGGCCTCGATCTCTGTCGCCCAATCCATTGCGTGTCCCTCACTTCTGGTGTTCAGCCCGCCCACACTATAAATGTCAGACAAACCCGCAAGACAACAAAAGGGCAGGGACAATGACACACGATCGAAACAGCCGCTTTCAAGACGCACATTCCGACCGTAAACGGGCTGCGAAAGTTCCAGACACACCGCAGACACGGGCACCCGCTTACACCTTGGCGTTTGCTGATGATGACTTCCTGTGCCGCGACGATCTGCGTCCCGTGCGCTGGCAGTTGGAACTTCTCAAACCTGAACTGCTGATGAGCGAAGCGGGCATCGAAAGCACAATCGTGCTGTTTGGCGGCGCACGCATCCCAACACCTGAAAATAAGGACAAAGCCCGCACACAAACGTTGTCGGACCTCTCAAAATTCTACACCGAAACGCGCACCTTTGCCCGCCTGATGACCGAAAGGTCCAATGAAACGGGTGGCACTCAAAATGTGATTGTCACAGGAGGCGGCCCAGGCGTCATGGAGGCAGGAAACCGCGGCGCGCTAGACGCGAACGGGCGCTCCATCGGCCTGAATATCGTGCTCCCACACGAACAAGCCCCCAACGAATATGTGACTCCGGAATTGTGCTTTAACTTCCACTATTTTGCGATCCGCAAAATGCACTTTCTGATGCGTGCACGTGCAATCTGCGTCTTTCCTGGCGGCTTCGGCACCATGGATGAGCTGTTCGAAGCGCTCACCCTCATTCAAACCGGGCGCATGGACCCAGTCCCGTTCCTGCTATTCGGAAAAGACTTCTGGCAGAAAATTATCAATTGGGACGCCCTCAGTGATGCAGGCACCATCTCAGCCGATGATCTTAAGCTGTTCAAATTTGTGGAAACCGCTGACGAGGCGATCGCCGCCATCGACGCCTGGCCCACACCGAAAAAACGCGACTCCATTCCTGGACGCTAGCCCCCATGTTCTTTTGGACAAAAATACCTCGGGGGGAGTCGCTTTAGCGACGGGGGCAGAGCCCCCTAAAATATGTCGTGCAGGCCCATAGGGCCTGCGCCGTTTGGCTCAAGCAGACAATTCGGCAGGTAGGGCGCAGATCTCTTGCCCTGATGGCCATGTTGTCACAACTTGACCGCGCGCAGTGTCTTTCACGCCATAGCCGTATCCTGCGATGCGGTGCTTCCATTCACGATAAGACAGCGCCTTTGCACGTTCGCCCGCCAAGAGTTCGATAATACCGGCATCCGCAAATGCCTCTGATTTATAGTGCTTCGACATTGTCCCACTCCCTGTGTTGATGTCCTGCGCACTATCCAAAGTAAGAAGGGCACCAATCGTTCACGAATTGGAAATTATAAGGGCAATTAAGGCGCCATTGGGATGCACTTTAGGGCGTAGAACACAGTGCAATTTTGGTCTTCAAGGCAGCAATCAAATCCATCACATGCGCCTTGTTAACATACCGCGCGGTCTGAAACAGCGCATAAGGAAACGGGCTACTTTCTTGGTTCGGCTTGCGCCAACGCACATCTCCGACCGTTTCTGCCTCCAGAACAATGATGGCGTTGCCAATCTCTTCGCCACCATACCAAACAAAGCTGTCTTCCGCGAAGGACACGCCAGACAGGTCAACCATTTGAATGAACCCGGCATCTGTTTCGGGAAAAATCTCAAGGGTGCATGCGTCCTGCACAAGACGGCTTGGCTCTCGCTCTGGCACGGTAACACTTTGCAATGCGGGGTCCAAAGACTGCGCGACTGACGCGGCTGCGTCTTCTACAGTCACCTGCCCAGCACGTCCCGCCTCTATCGAGGCGACAAGTACAGCCCAGATCAGAGCCCTGTCTCCGCCGCAATCTGCGCCCGCGATTTCCGTTCGCGTTCCGTCGCAGACTTCAATTGCCCACACGCCGCAAGAATGTCTTCACCCCGAGGCTTGCGCACCGGAGACGCATACCCCGCGTCATGAATGATATCGGAAAATGCGCGAATACGATTGTTGGATGACCGTTTATAAGGCGCACCCGGCCATTCATTGAACGGAATCAAATTCACTTTTGCCGGAATGCCTTCGATCAGCTTCACCAATCTGCGCGCATCCTCATCAGAATCATTGACCCCATGCAACATCACATACTCGAACGTGATCCGTTCAGAATTTGATACCCGCGGATAGGCACGCAAAGCTTCAAGCAGTTTTTCAAGGTTCCATTTCTTGTTGATCGGAACCAACGTGTCGCGCACTTCATCCGTTGTGGCGTGAAAGCTAATGGCCAACAAACAGCCGATCTCGTCTGCAGTCCGCGCAATTTCAGGGACAACGCCAGAGGTGCTCAACGTGATCCGGCGACGTGACAGCGATATCCCTTCTGGGTCCATCGCAATTTTCATCGCGTCGCGAACATTCTCAAAATTATACAGCGGCTCCCCCATGCCCATCAGGACAATATTGGACAACAGCCGTGCTTCTTCAGACACAGTGCGCGTTCCGGGTACGGGCCATTCGTCCAAATCATCCCGTGCCATCATGATTTGCCCGACAATTTCAGCCGAGGTCAGATTGCGCACCAGTTTCTGTGTGCCCGTATGGCAAAAAGAGCAGGTCAATGTGCATCCGACTTGTGAAGACACACACAAAGTTCCGCGACTGTCTTCGGGGATATAAACCACTTCGACCTCGTGCCCGCCCGCGATGCGCACCAGATATTTCCGCGTGCCATCCTGTGACACTTGCTTGGACACAACTTCTGGGATTTCGATCACAAAATTTTCTGCCAGTTCGGCACGAAACGCTTTGGACAGATTGGTCATGTCCGCGAAATCGCGTTTTCCCCATTGATAGATCCATTGCCAAATCTGGCCCGTGCGCATCTTGGCCTGCTTTTCCGGCGTGCCATGCGCAATCAGCGCGTCCCGCATTTGCGCACGTGTCAGTCCCACAAGATTGATAGGGCCCGCCGGCAATTTGCGGGGGATGGTCATAACGTCCTGCGTAATCGGCGCGCTCATAGCATGGATCCTTGGCTGCGGGATGTGCCTCTATATAAGGTGTCACGCATTTTGCAAAAGGTTTCGGTTGATCTGTTGACCCTTGCGGACCCCGTGGCTTCAGGCGGCTTTACGCATAACCAGAACGTCACGCACAATCGACTCGCTCATTCGGTGTTCGAATTTGGTGTCCAAAACCTCTAACTCAAGCCCCCCAAAAGCCGCAATCAGTTGGCTACGTTTGGGTATATTAGAGTTAAAGGCAACCACCATCGCCCCGCCCGGTGCCAAGCATTGTGCCCAAACAGGTGCACAGGTTTTCAACGTTTCAAGTGGGCTGCGCGTGTCTTTCCCACCCATGTGCTGCACTCCGTAAGGGACATCTGTCACAATCAGATCAAAGGGTTTGCGCTGGGTAAGATCATAAGATTGCGCGCTATCGCCAACAATCAGTCGCATTGCAGTGCCCAAGGCCGAAAACTCCAGAAATTTCCCAATTCCCTTTTTGTTGGCCTTTTGGGTCCACCCTTCGGAGAGCTTGTGTTTCTGACGGTGAATTTTCGTCCATTTCTTCAAGCCACGTCGAACATCACTTAGGACAGTATCGTCCTGCTCTATCCCGACCGCATGCAAACCATATCGCATCGCCCACAATAATGTCGTTCCCCGCCCACACATCGGATCCAGCAAGCGCAGTTTAGCGGGATCCGAAAGCGGCATCTGTTGAAGCCCCACATTGATCATCAACTGGGTCAGCGTTTCGTTTGTTTTGCCCCGGTACTTTTCGCCCCATACAAAATCTGGATGCAGCGCGAAATTCGCCCCGTGATCCAAGGGGCGCATCATGGAACCATCCATTTCGAATGCCCCTTGCACAGCGGAAAGACGCAAAAGATCCGGCAACACAGACGCATCCGCACTTAAACGCAGAAAAACCAGGTCACCGATTTGATCAAACCGCAGGTCCGTTGCTCCGGCCACGCCTGCCGCTTCCGCCATAACAACGGATTGTGCATTGGCAAAATAGGCAGCAGCTGCGCGGGAAGAGATCAAAAGAGCATAATCAGGCATAGTAGTGGCCTTAGCTGTCTGGCACCGCACACGCAACAGACAACAAAAAGCCCCCAAACGCATAATACGCAGGGGGCCGTTTCACACTGTGTTTGGGCCTTAGCCGGCGCAGCGTTGTTCAGCGTCTTCGATTGCGGCGGTGAAGCCAAGCAAGCTGAACGTGTCTATGGTTTGTGTTCCGCGTCCTGACACGCCGGTTACAACTGCCGTCGCACCGCGCTTCATCGCCGTGATGAACTTGGAATCATCTGCCACAGTTGCTGGCCATGCCCACTCACCTTCGGTGAACATTTCAAATTCTGTGCCACTGATGTTGATATTAACAGTCGAACCTTCGGCAAAAGGATACCCACCTGTGAATGCCACTTGTCCATTAGCACCAGCGCCTGGGCGGTAAAAAACCATCAGCAAAGTCTGGCTGCGTGTGACCGCGACATTGCGACCATCTCTGCGGTTTTCCGTTTCCTTTGGTGTTGAAACACTCCAACATTCCGTTGGGTTTTCTTCAACAAAAACGCTCCAATCGGTCTTTGCTGCAACACGATTTGTGCTGGTATCCTGAGCGGACGCCGCAAAACCCAAACACGCTGCCAACACAGCAAACCCAAAAGTTCTTAATACTACCATCGTCACAGCCTCCGGACTGTCCTTAGCCTCAACTCGTTGTCTTCGTGATGACCTGTTCTCGGCCTATTGACTTGCACGCGGACAATGTTTCGCTCAACAACAATCATAATAGCCCGAAAGCATCCATAAACGGAAGTGAAATGGGCAAGTTTTTGCGAAGTTGTGAGGGATCCAATGACAACAGCAGTGCCGATGGTCGAACACTGGCGTGGGCCTTTCCTGGAAAGTGTTCATCATGGGCATGCTGTTGTGTGCGATGAAACGGGTCAGATTGTTCAGGCATGGGGCAACCCGGATCAGGTTGTTTTGCCACGGTCTTCTGCAAAAATGATCCAAGCGCTTCCGTTGATCGAAAGCGGTGCGGCCAAAGCATTTTCGCTTACGCCGCAACAACTTGCCTTGGCTTGCGCCTCGCATCAAGGTGCGCGATTACATGTGGATCACGTATCCGCGTGGCTTGATACGCTTGGACTTGGTGACGACGATTTGCGCTGCGGTGCCCAAACAACGCGCGACGCGGAATACCATGCGGATATGATCAAAACCGATGCCCCGACATGCCAAATGCACAATAATTGTTCCGGCAAGCATGCGGGATTTCTGACGTTAACGCGTCACTTGGGCGCGGGTCCCGAATACATTGATATCGCCCACCCCTTGCAAAACGCTATTCGTGACGCCTGGGAACGGACCACCCAAGAAACTGTGGCAGGCTATGGAATCGACGGATGTTCCGCCCCGAATTTTGCCACCACGCTTCATGGCGTCGCGCGCGCGATGGCCTTTTTTGCGGGAAGCGATCCAGACAGCGCGGCGGGGCGGTTGACCCGCGCGATGGCCCTGCATCCCGAATTGGTTGCCGGTGAAGGACGTGCATGTACAAACCTGATGCGCGCGATGAATGGCAAAGTGACCGTGAAAACGGGGGCCGAAGGGTTCTTCATTGCGATCATTCCAGAAAAGAAACTGGGTGTTGCTTTGAAAATCTCGGACGGGGCAACGCGCGCCAGCGAATGCGCCATGGCCGCAATACTGGTGAAACTGGGCGTTCTGAACGCAGAACACCCAGAGACGCGGAAATATCTGAATGCCGAGATAACGAACTGGCGCGACGTTCAGACCGGTTGGCAACGCGCCGCCCCGCCTTTGTGCTAAAACAGATACACGCTAATAGCATGAGAGGTTAAGAAAGACTGCGTTCGCGGTTTGCCCGCCTTTTCATCAGCAATTTCACCAGCGGCACCAACCACACCACGATGGTAATCACCCCAAGCGTGGCCGCGATGGGCCGCGAGAAGAACCCCAATGGATCGCCGTCTGCCTTGATCATCGACGCCATAAAATTGTCTTCGACCATATTTCCAAGAACGATC
>CALHST010000290.1 GCA_938038825.1 uncultured Paracoccaceae bacterium
TGACCGCGTAACCACGCTCAACGACCTGTGCCACAGCATCCTGCTTAAACTCGTCTGTAAACCGTATTCCCTTGTTCATATCCGTCTCTCCTTGGTTCCAAAATTACCAAGCAAACCGTCTACAAATCTAGGGGCACCTCACTATGCTTTCAAAGATATTGGAAATTTAAGTGTAGACGACACAACCGCAAGACAAATATCCGCAGCTCCAACGCCTATATGGAACACGAAGCGAGTGACCGCCTCGCGAGTTAAACAACGGATAAAGGTTGTATTGGATTGGGCCATCACGAACGAGTACCGGCGCCCCGAGAATCCGGTGAACTTTGTTAAAATACCGAGTAAGAAAATCAAGGCAAAGAAATTTGGCTCCGTAGACTTCAACGAACTACCGAACCTTATGACGCTATTGCGGCGTCGCAAAAGTATCGGAGCATATGCTCTGCGTTTCACGATACTAACTGCGGTTAGTTCATCTTCAACAAGGTTTATGACTTGGGATGGTAATCCCCCCATTTTTAGAGGGGCGCGTCAGTAGAATCTAAGCTGCTTTCAGTTTCTGTATCGGGGTTATCCCTCTGATCCCCATGTTTGGCCTTTCGTTGTTATATGTCCATAGCCAGCGTGTTGCATGTTCTTGCACCTCTTCGATCTTGTTGAAGTGATATCGTCCCAACCACTCAGTGCGGACTGTCCAGTTGTAGCATTCGACATAGGCGTTCTGCTGCGGCTTGCCCGGTTGGATGTAGATCAATCCGATCCCTGCCTTCTCAGCCCACGTCTGGAGCCGACTATTGACGCATTCGGGGCCGTTATTGACACGAATGGCCAGCGGCTTTCCTCGCCACGCAATGATCTGGTTCAGCGTTCGCACGACGCGTTCCGACGGCAACGAGAAGTCCACCTCAATTGCCAAGCCTTCGCGGTTGAAGTCATCCAACACGTTCAACGTTCGGAACGACCGGCCATCCGTCAACTGATCGGCCATGAAGTCCATCGACCAAACCTCGTTCGGGGTTTCAGGCACTGCCAATGGTTCCGGTCTCTCGCGCTGCAGCCGTTTTCGGGGCTTGATCCGCATTTTCAATTCGAGCTCGCGATAGATGCGATAGACACGCTTGTGGTTCCAGCCGAAGCCTTTGACATTGCGCAGGTGCAGGTGCAGGAAGCACAGGCCAAAGCCCCAGGTCTTCTTTGCCGTCGTCAGCGCCACCAGCCAGTCTGCGTTCAACTTATTCTCATCGCTGAGCCTCGGCTGATACCGATAGCAGGTCTCGCTGATGCTGAACGCCCGACACGCCAAAGCGATGCTGGCAGATCTATATTGCACCGCCCATTCGGCCATCTCCTTACGCAGGGATGGCCTTACCACTTTTTTCCAAGCGCCTCCTTGAGCAAATCGTTCTGCATGCTCTTCTCGGCATACATCTTCTTGAGACGCTTGTTCTCTTCGTCCAGTTCTTTCATCCGCGCCATCAGGCTGGCGTCCATGCCACCGTATTTGGATCGCCATTTGTAGAAGCTCGCGCTGCTCATCCCGTGCTCACGGCACAGATCAGAGACAGGCACACCATTCTCGGCCTGCTTCAGGATCGCCATGATCTGCGCGTCGCTGTACTTTGATTTCTTCATCAGAATCTCCTCTTCCATCATTCGAGAAAATTCTACTTCCGCACACCCCTAAATTTCGGGGGGATTACCTAGGCAAAGAACGTCTTTGAGGTCCACGGCGTGGATGCTCAGGACAAAGAGGTTTTGAAAAAGACATTGCGACGGGATGCCGTCCCCCAGTTCTTCGCTGATATGCCACCCTGCATTGTTGGCATGGAGGCCTGTAGCGGATCGCATTGCTGGGCAAAGGTCTTCACAGATCTTGGGCGTGAAGTTCGCCTGGTCTCACCGCAGTTTGTGACACCCTACGTCAAATCCAACAAGAACGACCGGAACGATGCCGAAGCGATCAGCAGACCTTCGATGCGCTTCGTACCGGTCAAGTCCGCGGAACAGCTTGAGATCCAGGCCGTTCATCGTATCCGACAGAGACTGGTGTCAGATCGGACCAGGTTGGTGAGCCAAGTCCGGGGGGCTGTTGGCTGAACATGGTCTGGTCGTCGCCCGAGACATCTCAAGGATCCGGCGTGCATTGACGCAAATCGCTGACGGCGTTGATCATATGCTGGGTCCACTGCTCGTCGAATTGGCCCGTGACGTGTGCGAAGAACTCAATGAACTGGATCAGCGCATTGCAGCGCACACAAAGCGCATCCGAGACCTCTTTCGTTCCAACGAGATGTGCCAACGTATTGGCAGGATCGAGGGGATCGGGCCGATCACGGCCAAGAAACTGGTCGCCGCTGTTGGTGACGGGACGTGTTTCAAGAACGGACGGCAGTTTGCGGCCTGGCTGGGGCTCGTCCCCAAACAGCGATCCAGTGGCGGCAAATCCTGCCTGTTTGTGATCAGCAAATGCGGAGACCGATATTTTGCGTACCCTGTTAATCCACGGTGCTCGCGCGGTTTTGAGGAAGGCGGATAGAAAGACCGATTCCAGAAGCCTTTGGGTTGTACGTATGCGTGACCGTCGGCACCCAAATGTGGATGCTGTCGCGCTTGCCAATAAGAATGCCAGGATCGTTTGGGCGGTCTTGTTAGGTCGCACTGAGTATCAACCGACCTTCACCGGCTAAAGAACGCCTGGAAACCAAAGGGACTACCTGAATATTGCAGCAACTTGGCATGGGATGGTGACAACTACACGAACCGTTGCTTCTTGAACTTGGTGTGTGGATCGGCGCAGCAATGCTGATGCCTTGGAGCCAACGAGGCGGAAGCAAGCGGAAATCCATCGGGGCTCGCGGTGACGATATATCGGGCCGCTCACAGAAGCCGGATATACGTCAGCAATCGTGATCCTGAACCAGACCAAACAAACCGTTGCAATAAGGCGGGGTCCAAATACATCCAGACAGGACGAAAGTGAGCGTTTGCTGTCTGTGGACGTATGTACGTTTTCGTTGAAGGAGCGGACTGTTTCACAAACGATCTGCTTTTTCGAGTAGGAACGCGCGCTCTTGAACATTGTCGGAAAGATCAGCCGCTGTCATCAAGCTATTCTTCGCTTCTGTCACCATATTCGCGCGTGCCAGTAAATCACCTAACGCCGCGTGATAGGGTTGATACAACTGCATCTTCTCGACCTTGCCCAGCTCTTCCAGAATATCTAAGGCTGCTTGTGGAGAGACGGCATATGAAACCGCGATCGCGCTATTTAGCCGGACAATAGGCGTGGGCTGGAAGGCGAATAACATGTCGTAAAGGGCTACGATTTCGCTCCAGTCAGTCTCTTCCCAAGATGGGCTTTGCGCGTGCACCGCGCTGATCGCCGCTTGTAGCTGATAAGGACCGATATTGCTTTTCGGTAAAATCCGTTCAAGGATTGATACCCCTTCATCGATCTTCTCTTGGCTCCAACGATTTCGGTTTTGCTTTTCAAGCGAAATCAGATCACCCGCTTTACCGGTCCGAGCAGTCGAACGGGAATCGTGCAACAGCATTAACGCCAGAAGTCCAGCTGCTTCCATGTCATTCGGCAAAAGGTTGGACAGAATTCGGGCCAGCCGAATGGCCTCTTTTGTCAATTCAACCCGCAACACGCTGTCCCCATTTGATGCCGAATACCCTTCGTTGAAGATCAGATAGATCACACTCAGAACCGATGTCGTACGCTCTGGGAGATCGGCATTTTCTGGGATTTTGTAGGGAATTCCTGCTTGTGCAATTCTCTTTTTGGCACGCGTTATGCGTTGCTGCATCGTGTCTGGCTTGTCCAAAAACGCGCCTGCGATCTCCTCGGTTGTCAACCCGCCCAAGGTGCGGAGTGTGAGCGCAATCTGGCTTTTTCTGTCGAGTGCGGGATGGCAGCATGTATAGACCATTTCCAAACGTTTATCTGGAATGGCATCCAACATTGCTTCATCCATCGGCCGGTTTTCCAATTCCAGCAGATAGGCAATCTCAGTTTGCTTGCTGGAAAAGTTTCTATCGCGCCGCAGTTTGTCCAATGCCTTTCGTCTGGCAACGGTGATCAACCAAGCTGCGGGCGATCTTGGCAATCCGTTTTTGCGCCAGTGTTCCATCGCGGACAGCACAGCATCTTGCAGGCAATCTTCTGCAAGTTGGAAGTCCTTTAATCCACTCACCAGCAACGCAAGGATACGCCCCCACTCCTCCCGAACGGTCTTGTCGATTGTCTGTTCAGGCGTGAGCGGGGGAAACATTGAATTTTTGGTCCAGTTTTATCAGGCCTAGCTGTCCCAGATTACGACCGGGCGAACCTCAACACGTCCATGCGCGGCCGTCGGTATCATCGCAGCGTATTTCACCGCCTCGTCAAGATCAGTACAATCGAGCAAGTAATACCCGCCCAACTGTTCTTTGGTTTCGGCAAAAGGTCCGTCAATTGTTTCAGTCTTGCCATCGCGTACCGAGACGGTGATGGCTGTTTCGACCCCTTGCAGCGCATCGCCAGCGACAAATTTTCCTTCGTCCTGGATCTTTTTCGAGAAGTCGCCATAGCCCTTCATGAGAGCGCCTAACTCAGCTGTGCCCGGCTTTGGGCCTGAATTTGGTGCGGAATAGATGAGGCACATAAATTGCATGATATTTTCCTTTTACAAACCAAAAGCACAACGCCTTTGTACCTGCTAGACGAACAGCGATCACTGAAACCGACACTATCATCAAATTTTTTTCTGGATAGACGAAGTCTCCTCTTCAAAGTCAGATGTAAATCAGGGGAAGCAGTCATCGGTATGCTTATCAGCTTCCGCCACTTTGGACCCAAAGCCGCCATCCTACAGATTGTCTGAGGCAAGGTTGCGTGCCCTTGGGGCACAGAGGTGCCCGGATAACGAAGTCGAAGAAGATCTTTGTGAAAGTATTCAATGGCGACCTGCCGAAGACTGTTCGATAGGACTCTTTGTGCACAGAAATGGCTGATCCTTGCTTGATGGAGCGAATAGGAGATCACTCTGCGAAACCATCAAATCTGCTTATTTTGCGAACCCCAGTTCGTATCAGGACACCTGTTCACGCATTCGGTCGCGCGGCTTTTTGCCCGGCGCGGCGCAAAAAATCTCGGATGGGCCCAGATTTTTCAATCTGAATGTCACCAATTGTTGGTCACAATTGGCATGGATCCGGCCAAAATTCCGACACATTGGGCATAATGTCTGTCAACTTGCCGACATCAAAGCAGCAAAAATGTGGCAAGCGCCAAAATTGGTTCCCAATGGCGTTCTAGGTGCAAGAATTGTTAATAAAATGTGAACAAAGCCTTTTCTAAACAATATGTTGACACGATTGCCTCTGCTGGGGTTTAGAGGTGTCAGGGTGGGAGTTAAATGCTGACGGAGACGTCGGACCCGTCTTGTTCATGACTGGGCAGGCGGTGCTCAAAAGGACAGAGATACGATGCCCAAAGACACGGTGTTCCCGAACCTTTCACACTCTTTTCTGCAAGACATTGGGCAATCAGATATTCCCGGCACAGCCAAACGGAACGGAAAGCAGGAAGACAAGGGCGATGCAGAGGGCATGGGATTTCGGCCAGATGTATCTTTGTTGGTGGACGATGCCGCTGCATTCCAGAGCGGTATGATACAGAACCCGATCGCGGCAGGCCAACTTTCAGATCGGCTTGACGTTTGGAATGAAGGGTCCTCTGACGTGACCGCGCTGACCAGCGAAATCGCTCATATTGAGGGGTGTCCCTGCGGATCTTGCGCGATGAAGGAAGAATCCAACACTCTGGGTGATTTGGCGGATGGTGATGACACCGTCACGGGAGAGGCAACAGCAAGCGCACCTGCACTCTTAGGCGACATGGCAGAATTTCTTGTCACAGGGTTTTGGGGCTCGTCGCGGTTTCACAATGTTACTGACAGCGGGTTTGATCCCAACAACGGAGTTTTGACGTTTAACGTGTCGGGCTACAGCACTGACGTTGACGGTATCTCTGCTGAACGTGCTGAGCTTGTGCGTGAGGCCTTTAAGCTGTTTGAAGCGACCCTGGGCATCCAGTTTCAAGAAACGACCTCGACGGACACCAGCGAAGTTGATTTCTTTTTCTCCGACAACAGCAGCGGCGCCTATGCCGGATCGTCCATCTATTCCAATGGCGAGATCTCTTATTCATATATCAATATCGCGGAATCCTGGTCGGGCGGTACTTCGACCTATGATGACTACACGTTCCAGACCATTCTGCACGAAATCGGTCATGCGCTGGGTCTAGGTCACCAGGGGGCTTACAACGGGTCAGCGACATACGGCGTGGACAACACATTTGAAAACGACAGCTGGCAAGCGTCAATGATGTCGTATTTCAGCCAGACTGAGAACACGTCCATCGATGCGTCCTACGAGTTTTTGCAAACGCCTATGTCCGTGGATTGGATGGCGCTGGATTTGATCTACGGTGCGCAAGGGTACGGGACCGAGAACGCCTTTACAGAAGACACGGTTTGGGGGTTCAACACGACGATCACGTCAGACGTATCGGACGTTTGGGCCAACTTTTCGTCCTATGCCAATCGCACTGCGTCCACGATCGTTGACGGGGGTGGTATGGATACGCTGGATCTGTCCGGTTATGCCAACAACACACTGATTAATCTTGCACCCTCTGACAGTGGATCTTCGATGCCCAGCCTGTCAAACATCGGCGGGCGGATTGGGAACTTGTCAATCGCGGAAGGCACGATCATTGAAAACGCCATCGGCGGTGCTGGTGCCGAGGTCTTTTTTGGCAACGCGGCTGACAATCATCTGACTGGGAATGGCGGCAATGATACCTTTGTCGATTCCGCGGGCAGCGATACCTATATTGGCGGTGTCGACGAAGACACTGTGATCTTTGAGGGCGCGTTTTCCAACTATTCATTCAACATCGCGGGTGTGTTTCTTGAGGTCATCAACGTTGTCATCGATTTGGTCGATATCACAATCGAATGGCTGACCTTTGCAGACAACACCTACAGCTGGCAGGACGTTGCTGATACCGTTGGCACACCTAACACGGCCCCTGTTGCCGTAGCGGATACAGCGACAACAACAGAGGATGGATCCACAAGCGGCAACTTGCTGGCAAATGACTCGGATCTCGACGGCGATTCCTTGTCCGTTTCTGCCGTGAATGGGCAGACCGCCAATGTCGGTGGGATCATTGCGCTGGCATCCGGCGCGCAACTGATTGTGGCGGCAGATGGCACGTTTGACTACAACCCGAACGGCGTGTTCGATTTCCTGAGCACCGGACAAACCGCTGCGGATAGTTTCACCTACACAATATCGGACGGGCGGGGCGGTTCTGAAACTGCCAACGTTACAGTTGAAATTCAGGGGCGTTCTTCTGCGCCGGTGGCCAATGATGATACAGACACGCTGAGTGAAACCACGCAGGCTGCTGGAAACGTGTTGGCCAATGACAGCGACGGTGACGGCGACGCGCTAAGCGTTGTCGCGGTGAACGGGCAAAGTGCGGCAGTCGGCCAGCAGATCACGTTGGCCTCTGGCGCGACGCTGACTCTGAATGCGGATGGCAGCTATGATTACGATCCCAATGGCGCGTTCGATGCGCTGGCGGCCGGTGACACTGCGACGGACAGTTTTAGCTATACGATTTCTGACGGCAATGGCGGAACCGATGTCGCAACAATGACCCTGTCCATCGCAGGAGAGGATCCGGCACCGGAAGAAACGCCAGTTCTGATCGATTTTGAGGCCGAAGCACCTGGCACATATTTTGGCGCCGACGGCGTCGACGTCACGGGTTTGACGGTACAGTCCGGCACGACTCTTGACGGCACGAAATACGCACAAACGGATGGCTTCACTGTGTCGGGCGAGGATTTTGATCTGGACGCGATTTCAATGGAATCTGCTGGCGGGCGTGTGCGTGTGCGGATCGAGGCCTATGACGATGGTGTTCTGGTCGCCACTGCAACGGTCAATACGCGTTCAAACCGTACTAGCGAGATGAGCTTTGGGCCAGAGTTCGACAGTGTTGACGAGGTGCGGTTTACTTCCAATGGCACATTCAATGTCGACAACCTGTCTCTCGTGACAAGAACGGTCGTTGATCCCAACGGCAACAATACACCCAATGCGACCAACGATACGATTGCAACGGGCGAAGCGCAGATCGCCAGCATCAACCTGCTGGACAATGACAGTGACCCTGATGGGGATGCGATCCAACTGACGTCCGTGAATGGGGACAATTCAGGAACGGTCACTTTGGACTCTGGCGCGATCGTGACCTTTGCGGCTGACGGTACGGCGACATATGACCCCAACGGTGCCTTTGATGCGCTTTACGACGGGCAACAGGGGACAGACAGTTTCGCGTACACGGTTGAGGATGGACAGGGTGGCGTCGATCAGGCCGTGGCGACGGTGACGATCGCCGGATCCGGCACGCCTCCGCCTGCACCGAGCGAATACCAGATTGGGTTTGAGGGCGCAGCAGTGGCTGGGGTGCTGATCGAAGACGAGTTCAATTTCCAGGGCGTCACAACCACGACCCAATCCCTGGGCGTCAGTTCGGGGCAACAAGCCGGGCAAAGCCTTGCGGACAGCATCACGATTACCCGGGAAGACGGCGCGAATTTTGATTTCGAAAGCGCTGTCATGACGGCGTTGAACGGAAAGAATGTGCGTCTTACGGCCGAGGCTTACGATGACGGGGTTCTGATCGGGTCAGAACAGATTCGTTTGCGGGATAATCGCGAAACTCAGGTTAATTTTGACGATGGGTTGTTTGACTCCGTTGATCAGGTGGTTCTGACGGCTCAGAACGGGTTCATCCTTGACGATGTGTTCCTGATCGCGTGACCTAAACCCATAGGCGCGGGCGGCAATCGCCGTGCCGCGCCCGCGGGAAATGCGCGCTTTCGGGCCAGCCGTCACTTATAGAGGCCTTGGGTATCTGGTCGCCAAGACAATGCCCACGGATCCCAGTCAATAAATCTACAAAACCAAACTAAGCCGGGCGGTTCTTATATCGTTCGAAAGTGATTGGTGCTTTTCTGACGCACACGAAAGAGCGCCTTGTCCTGTGCTCTTCGAATGCAGGTTCGTGCTGCATATAGCGGCCCTCCAACATATCGCAACGAAAGGTGTAGGTTTGGGCGAGCGGGTTTGCCCAAGTCCCGCAAAGCGAACATCGAAGATCAAAATTAGTGCTACAAAGCGCAGAATGTCCGGTGCGAGCCCGATCTTTCGACGCGTGTAGGTGCCGAAGAATTGGAACACTGCCGGTTTGGGCTTTGTGTTTTCTCAAGGTCGTCGGCGGCAATCTTCGCCAGGGTACGGGTGAGAAGCCGAGATGTTCCATCATCGGTTCATGACCTTGCCAAGGGTGTTTTGCCTCGCGATTTTCGCTGAACACAACTAAGGATAGAGATGCCGTGTGGCGTTGGGAATTTATCTTCGGAAATCAGCGTGAAACACCCCAATATATCCCATATGGGATATAGACACATGACCCCCATTTCCTCTCATCATCTGTCGAACCTTGCGAAAGAGCATTTTGCGCAGATTGGCAGGGTATAACCAGTTTTGGAGGAAGATATGAAGATAATGAAATTTCAAGACACGGTGCGGTCAATCAAGCGCGTGTCACTTTCAATCATCGGCGCGACCGGTTTGGCTCTCTTTGCCGCAAACGGGGCACATGCCGCATCGCTTAACGTCGTCGGAGGTGAGTTGGTAGGCGCGTCTGACGTAGATGTCGGCGGATCGCTCTATGATGTATTCTTTAGCGCAGCGTCTTGCGCGGCACTGTTGGACGGCTGCGATCAAATCAGTGACTTTGATTTCACGACCTCGGCCGACGCAGAACAAGCATCAATGGCGCTTTCTTCGCAAGTTTTTCTAGATAGCGCATTGGGCCTGTTTGACTCAAACGCTGCTTTGACTGTCGGGTGTGGTGATAGCCCATGCAACGTTATAACGCCATACACTGTTAACTCGTTCGAGGGGAAAGGGAGTTCTTTCGAAAATTCTGCTTTCGAACTTTCAGATAGTATTAGGGACATCAATTTTATCCCAGCAAATGACTTGCTCTCGGTCAGTTCACAAACATTTGCAATATGGTCTCCGTCAGCCGTTGCCGCAGTTCCATTGCCTGCGGGTATGCCTCTTTTGCTCGTTGGGTTGGGCGGGCTGGCTGCGTTGCGAAAACGCAAAACAAGCTGAGACATCTTTAAACATCGAACGGGCCGGGCTTTGTTGTCCGGCCTTTTTGTTTGACCAGATACCGCACGACCAAATCAAACACATCATTCGGATGCTGGAAAAACAGCCATTGACCGGCCTCTGGGTAGATGTGGAAATCGATCCACGGGTGCCTTTCCTGATTTTCGGCCACCGTGTCGGCGTGCATGGACGGATCTTTCAACCCGTTCATCGAATGATAGGGTACGCCATCTGCCTTCAGGCGTGGCAGCAGGGTCAGTTGCTCTGGGTCATGGTAAGACAGGCATTGCAATATAAAGGCTTCGTGGGCGCTGTGTTCGTGTGAAAGCCCCACATTGCTGCCTTCCAGTACCGCGTCGCGCACTTGCGGGTTCTCGAACAGCGCGAGATCATGTGGCGCGTTCTTAAAGATCAGCTTGATCATCGCGTCTTTGCCCATTTTGCGAACGAAGGCGAAACTGGCCTTGGCGACAAAGGGCAAGAAACGCGGGAAATACCGCGCGGTCGAATGCATCAGCCTATGTGTCGAATGTTGGCGTGCGGCTTGATCGTCATTCACAAATGGAAAACAGCCGCTGGTGGCGATGATGGCCGTCACCGAACCAGGGCGCAGGATGTGCATGTAGGCGGGAAAGGCATTGTCGGCCGCCATGGAAATGACGGGAATGGATGGGATGCCTTCGTGGTCCATCACGGTCAGCAAGTCCTGTGCAACCTGCCTGGCAAATGGCACGCCCTTGGGCACAGGATCCGAGTGGCCAAAACCGGCACGGATTGGTGACACAACACAAAGGCCACGATTGCGGGCCTCATCTTCGATGAACTTGGGAAGGCGGGTCAGGCCGAGTTCGGTTTGCAGGTAAAATACGGGTGCCCCTTC
>CALHST010000291.1 GCA_938038825.1 uncultured Paracoccaceae bacterium
GGAATCCGGGGCCGCACGGGCGCTTAACCATGCAGCGCATAATCCCAAAGCCCCGCATACGACCATCGCGGCAGCCTATGCATTCGGATTGGCCAAAGCGCACGCGTTTGTGGATGGGAACAAGCGTACGGCCTTTGTGACCGCCGTGACCTATCTGCGCCTGAATGGTCTGATTTTTCGTCCCGATCCCGTGGCAGGTGTCCAGATGATGGAAGGCCTTGCCGCGAACGCAGTGTCCGAAGGCGCCTTTGCCGAGTGGTTGAGTGACGGTGTTGTGCTGGGGGCGTAATTGTTTGAGGGAAATTTTGCGATCCGATTTGGGATTTCGGAACCATCTGAACTTGCAGGACGACACGGTCCATGGCTTGGTGCTCTTGAGTGGCCGCAGTTCTTATTGTCTTAGTTTTTCTGGAAAACCATGACAAAGCTCATTGGTAAGCCGATTCCAGAATGTTCGACATTCCACCATGCATTCGAGATATGTTGCGGCAGTTCTTCAAAGTAATCTAGGGTGAGGTGCGAATTGATGCCTCCCATCACAATGTCTGACAACTTGTGACTGAAAGACGCGTTGGGAGTTGCTTCATAGCTCTCCCCTCCGTAGTAATCTAAACCGCTTTCGTCGATGTAGGCCTCGTCGCGAAAATACGACAACTCCCAATTGACCGGATCATCGGCTTGCCCCGGTTCCAGCATCAGCAAGATGGAGTGGTGCTCGTAAACAAAAATCACCCCGTCCTTGGAAAGAAGTTTTGCGATCTCTGAGAAGAACCTGCCCATGTCGGGCATCCAGCTCAACACACCGATGGTAATCAGGACGATGTCAAAGCTGGAATGATATTCACTTGGTATGTCATGCACTTCACAGCACACAAATTCCACGTCCGTTCCAGCCGCATTGGCCAATTCGGTGCCTTGATCGACAAATCCTTGTGCGCCATCAAACCCGACACAACATGCGGCCCCAAGCGATTTGCACGACAGCAGCTCGACTCCGTTGTTGCAGCACACTTGAGCGACATTTTTTCCTTTTGTCCCAAGACGCCGTAGGTGTGCAGTTGCAGTTTCGTCCAGAACCGAAAATCCCGGTTGGCAAACGCGCTTCAGCAATTCGTTTTGATTGTGGCGCGCGTGGATTGGGGCAACTTCTTCCCAAGCCTTAAGATTTGCCTGAATGTGTGCTTTGTCGGACTGGCGATCTTTCATCCTAAACCTCCCGCTTTCAATAAGAAGCACCGTGTTGTGGCGAAAAACAAGTCTTCGAGGGAGGGGTGGTCGGAAAAAATAGTACTACTGCGTTCGGTAAGGACGTCATCTGAAATAGGCCCGGCTTTGAACATTTTGGGTTCGTATCGGACACCTAGCAAATGCGGTTCTGTCGCCCAATTACGCATCTGACGGGCTTTCCTTGCGGCTCAGTTTTCGGTGGTTGGCGACTTTGAAACGGTCTGCGGTGAGGTAACCCCGCAGAGCCGCGTCTGCCATTGATACCCGTTCATACCAAAATCAAGAAATCTTGGCGGAATGCCATACGTTCTTCACGACCATGTAATTGTTTAAACCCTCTGCCCCGCCTTCGCGGCCGTAGCCACTGGATTTCACGCCACCAAAGGGCGTTTCGGGCATGGATGCCTCCAATGTATTGATCGACAGGTTACCGACTTCCAGCTCGTCGATCAGTTGATCAATGTAATCGGCGCGATTGGTGAAAGCATATCCGGCAAGGCCGTATGGCACGGAATTTGCGTGCTTGATGGCATGATCTAGCGTGGTCACCGGATTAATGACCGCCACAGGGCCAAAGGGTTCTTCCTGCATAATGCGGGCATCTTGGGGCACATTCAGCAAGACTGTTGGTTGGAAGAAATAGCCTTTGTCACCGTGCCGTTCGCCCCCAGTCGCAACGGTGGCGCCTTTGGCGCGCGCATCTTCGACAAGTTCGGTCAGGACCGATATGCGCCGATCATTGGCCAATGGTCCCATTTCGATAGTCTTCTCCATGCCATTGCCAACAACAGTGGCTGCGGCACGGGCAACGAAACTTTTTGAAAAGCGATCAAAAATGTCCTCGTTCACAAAGAACCGGGTGGGTGACGTGCAGACCTGTCCGGCGTTTCGCATTTTTCGCACAGCACCTGACAGGGCGGCTGTTTCTACATCCGTGTCTTCGCAGACAATTACGGGCGCATGGCCGCCTAACTCCATCAGAACAGAGGTCATATGCTGGGACGCCAATGTGGTCAGATGGCGTCCGACGGCGGTTGATCCGGTAAACGCCACCAGCCGCACCGGATCTTGGGGAATCAGGTGGCTGGAAATCTCAGCCGGGTTACCAAAGACCAGATTCAAAACGCCTGCAGGCAGGCCTGCATCTTCGAACGCCTTGGCGATATGGATGGCACCTGCCGGTGTTTCCTCAGCCGCCTTGAGGATGATGGAACAGCCCGAGGCCAGGGCACCCGCAATCTTGCGGGCAGGTTGGCTCATCGGGAAGTTCCACGGGGAAAACGCGGCGACCACCCCGATGGGCTGATGATGGACCGAAAACTTATGACCCTGCGCCGCCGGTATGACACGG
>CALHST010000292.1 GCA_938038825.1 uncultured Paracoccaceae bacterium
GCTTGTGGGCGGGTCAATGTGATGCGGCCCGCGTGACCTGCGATGCGAATGTTGATGTCAGTCACGTCATTCCTCCAGCCAAACGAACATTCAATTCAGACAATCGGTCCTCAGCACGTTTGGGTTCTTTGCGGATGTATAAGGTCATGTGATCGTAGAACGCGCGCCACAACCATTCGAGGATTTTGAAACCGAAATATAGGAACGTGAGACCAATAACCGTGGCTGCAAGGCCGCCGAGAGGACCAAAAAACCGCGGCAGTGTGGATGCGAAATCCGCGATGCCAAACAAGCCGCTCCACAAGGGGACGATGGCCCAAATGATCAATGATGGCATCAGCAACGGGCCCCATGTGGGGTGTTGCAAAGACAGTTTCAGCAAGTCTCGTTCATGCAATCTGGGTAACCAGCATATCCGATCTTTTAGTGTCATCGGTTCTTAAGCATGTCCCGCGCGACGATCACGCGCATGATCTCATTCGTACCTTCCAAGATCTGATGAACGCGCAGATCGCGCACCAGCTTTTCGATCCCGTAATCCGCCAGATAGCCATAGCCACCATGGAGTTGTAGGCATTGATCGACCACCTTTGAACCCACTTCGGTCACGTGTTTCTTGGCCATCGCGCAGAATTTGGTGGCATCCGGGGCTTGTTGGTCCAGCTTCCATGCAGCTTGGCGCAGGAAGGTGCGCGCAGCTTGAAGTTCGATTTCCATATCCGCCAGACGGAATTGCAGGCCTTGGAATTGGTCGATGGATTTCCCAAATGCTTTGCGCTCGCCCATATAGTCCAGCGTCGCGTTTAGTGCGGTTTGCGCCGCACCAAGTGAGCAGGCCGCGATGTTCAAACGGCCCCCGTCAAGGCCCTTCATGGCATAGGTGAACCCTTTGCCTTCTTCGCCGACAAGGTTGTCTGCGGTGATTTTGCAGTCGTCGAATTGCACTTGTGCTGTGGGCTGCGAACGCCAGCCCATTTTGTCCTCTAACGCGCCAAAGCTTAGCCCCGCTGTGCCGTCTTCGACATAGACTGTGGATATGCCCTTGGGGCCATCGTCTCCGGTGCGCACCATACAGACATAGGCGTCGGAATAACCGCCGCCCGAGATGAACGCCTTGGTTCCGTTTAAGGTATAGCCTTCGTTTGTGCGTTCGGCCCGTGTTTTGAGGGCGGCCGCGTCTGATCCCGATCCGGGTTCGGTCAGGCAATAGCTTAGAACTGTGTTCATGCCGAGAATGTCCGGCATGATCCGCGCTTTCAGGTCATCAGAACCAAACATGTCGATCATGCGGGCACACATGTTGTGGATCGACAAGAAAGCCGCAACTGAAGGGCACGCCATGGACAGGGCTTCGAACACGAGTGTGGCGTCCAGTCGTGTTAGATTTGCGCCACCGATGTCTTCGCTGACATACAGGCCGCCAAACCCTAAAGCACCAATTTCCTGCCATAACGTTTTGGGGATCGTGCCATCGGATTCCCATGTGCGGGCATGGGGTGCGATGGTGTCCTGACCAAATGCAAAGGCCATATCAAAAATGGCCGTTTGTTCCTCATTTAATGAAAAATCCATATCAGCTGCCTTTATTGAACGCTTGTTTAATAAACGCGATCTGACAGGCTGACAAGTCTTCCGACTAAGGAACTTTTAAGGGTTACGCCCCTGCGGCGGCGCGCGCGAAGAAATCTTCACCCAAAGCAGGGCGTTTGGCTTCATTCAATTTGCGGAACCGGTTTGGAAGCGCGTTGCGCAAAATACTTGGGTTCAAGCCTGTTTCGGAATGAAGAGGATCGACCGTTTCAGCTTGGCGCATTTGCATCAACAAGGGCGAGGGCGTTTTGATGACTGAATCGGGAAGGGTGCGCACTGTGCGTTCTGCCCGTGCCGGAGGCGTGGGGCGTTCGCGTTCGTGAACGCGTGCAAATCGTGTCAGTTTCTTTCCAGCAAGCTGGTCCGAGATGTTGTCTTCAGTTTTGCGTGAGCCAAAAATTTTCATCAATACTGTCCGCCTTTGTGTGTGCCTGCATAACGGGTAATTTTCAACTGAGGCGAAACTTTGCCGAAATCGGGACCTTAGATGATTTTTTCTAAGGGCAGGCGGACGGGTAGAGTTTTGCGCAGCGAATTCACTGCGCAAAACAAAGGTTTAGGGGGATTAGGTTATTCCATGACGGGAATGGAAAATTCTCCGCCTTCTTTGATGCCGGACGGCCAACGCGAGGTGATTGTTTTTGTGCGTGTATAGAATTTGAACGCATCAGGGCCGTGTTGATTCAAATCGCCAAACACGGATTTTTTCCAACCGCCAAACGTGTGATAGGCCAGCGGCACAGGGATTGGGACATTGATGCCAACCATGCCGATATTAATCCGCTGGGCAAAATCACGTGCTGTATCCCCATCCCGTGTAAAGATCGCGGTGCCGTTGCCGTATTCATGGTCCATGGCCAGCCCAATCGCTTCTTCATAGGTCTGCGCCCGCACAGTCGACAGAACAGGACCAAAAATTTCGGTCTTATAGATGTCCATATCTTTGGTGACTTTGTCAAAGAGATGCGCGCCAACGAAGAAGCCGTCTTCATACCCTTGCAGGTTAAAGTTGCGACCATCCACAACCAATTCCGCGCCTTGATCCACGCCCGATTGCACCAGCCGTTCAATGTTGGCTTTGGCTGCGGCTGTGACCACAGGGCCGTAATCCACATCGTTGCCAGCTGTGTACGGGCCAACTTTCAGCTTTTCGATTCGCGGCACCAGTTTTTCAATCAACCGATCGGCTGTTTCATCGCCAACTGGCACAGCAACGGAAATCGCCATGCAGCGTTCGCCTGCCGCACCATAACCCGCACCTACCAAGGCATCCGCCGCCTGATCCATATCCGCGTCCGGCATCACGATCATGTGGTTCTTGGCTCCGCCGAAACACTGAACGCGTTTTCCGTATGCACAGCCTTTGCCATAGATGTATTCCGCGATGGGCGTTGAGCCCACAAAGCCGATGGATTGCACCACAGGATGTTCCAGCAACGCGTCCACGGCTTCTTTGTCACCGTTCACAACCTGCAGAATACCTTTGGGCGCACCTGCTTCTTCCATCAGTTCAGCCAACATCAAGGGTACAGAGGGATCCCTTTCTGACGGCTTCAAGATGAACGCATTGCCGCACACGATGGCGGGGGCAAACATCCACATCGGGATCATCGCCGGGAAGTTGAACGGTGTGATGCCCGCCGTCACGCCCAAGGGCTGACGCATGGAATACATGTCGATGCCGGGACCGGCGCTGTCGGTGAATTCACCTTTCAGCATTTGTGGGGCGGAAATGCAGTATTCGACAACTTCCAAACCGCGCTGAACATCGCCCTTCGCATCCGGCACTGTTTTGCCATGCTCGCGCGATAAGGCTTCTGCCAGCTTGTCCATATCCCGGTTCAACAGGCGTACATATTCCATCATCACGCGCGCACGGCGCTGTGGATTTACGGCCGCCCATGCAACCTGCGCCGCTGCTGCGACTTCGACGGCCTTGGCCACTTCATCTGTCGAGGCCAAAGGCACTTTCGCTTGGACTTCGCCTGTGGCCGGGTTGAACACATCTGCCAAACGGCCAGAGGTGCCCGCGACATGTTCCCCGTTGATATAGTGAGTCAGGTTTTGCATCGAATTCTCCATCCTGTGATTTGTGCGCAGTGTAGTCTTGCAAAAAGTCCTGAAACAGAGGCATCTGGACAAAATCATTTTGCAAAAATGCAGGGATGCTTTGCATGTTGAACCATTGGGATGACGTACGCGTGTTTCTGGCTGTTGCGCGGGCACAATCTCTGTCCGGCGGGGCGAAACTGGTGCATCTGGACCCCGCAACCCTAAGCCGTCGGATTGCCCGGATGGAACGATCTGTGGGACAAGCGTTGTTTGTAAAGTCCCCGCAAGGCTATGTTCTCACGGATGTGGGCGCACAATGGATGTCACGGGCCGAAGCCGCGGAACGGGTTCTGGATTTTTCCGATTTGGGCGGCAAAGCGTCAATGGACGGGCAGGTGCGCATCGGTGCGCCGGATGGGTGTGCGAACTTTCTGCTGCCTCAAGTTTGCGCCCGGATCGCGCGGGATCATCCCGGGTTGGATATCCAAATTGTGGCGCTACCGCGGGTCTTTAATCTGACCAAACGCGAAGCAGATATGGCCATTTCGGTTTCTGCGCCGTCATCGGGACGCCAGACTGTCCAAAAAATCTCGGATTATCGACTACACTTGGCGGCGGCATCCACCTATCTGCAGGGCAAACCGCCGGTGTTGGCCGTAGAAGACCTGAGCAAGCACCCGGTGATCGGCTATATCCCGGACATGATTTTTGACAAGGAATTGGACTATTTGGCGGATTTGGGTGTGGCGCGGGTGCCCCTGGCGTCCAATTCGGTGTCTGTCCAGCTGAATGCCATCCGCCAAGGGGCAGGGATCGGTGTCGTGCATGATTTTGCATTGCCTGTGGTGGGGGGCATCACCCGATTGCTGACGGATAAGATCAGTCTTGAACGCAGTTTTTACCTTCTGCGCCCACAGGAAGATCGCACGAATCCGCGACTGACTCGCTTTGCCGAGGCGTTGATGCACGAACTCAGGGCTGAAATTCGCCGTCTTGAAGCGCTGGCTTGACAGGTCACGGGTTTGTGAGCGACCCTGAAAGCCCCGGGACGACTCGCGTCATCCGGGAATTCGGTTGGCGCCTCCCGGCACGTTTCGTGCATGGTTTCGTTCGGCTTGCGCATTGCCCCAAGACCATGCCCGTCCATTGTCAAAAAGGAGAGGCCCATGTTGGTTCAACATATTCTTAAGTCCAAAGCAGATGACGCAGTCGTAACAGTGCTGCCAACAGTCACAATGCGAGAGGCTGCGGATATATTGGCCAAACGCAAGATTGGGACCGTTGTTATTTCGCAAGATGGGCATGTGGCCTTGGGCATTCTGTCAGAACGCGACATCGTCCGCGAGATCGCCCAAAAAGGTGAGGCTGTGTTGAACGCGCCCGTTGACACCTGCATGACATCGAAAATCGTCACGTGTACGCGGGATGCCAAAGCGGATGTGGTACTGTCCACGATGACCGAAAAGCGGTTCCGTCACATGCCGGTTGTCGAAAATGGCCAAATGGTTGGCATCATCACGTTGGGGGACGTTGTCAAAGCGCGGCTGGCTGAATTGACCATGGAAAAAGATGCGCTTGAAGGCATGATTATGGGGTACTGATCCGCGCATTTCACCGACGCGCTGTGTCGAATTGGCTGAGAACGCCTTGCAAATCCTGATGTGGCTTGCTTTTGTTGCGCGAACGACGACGCAAGACGAGGTGACACATGCGCGTGGGTCTGTATCCGGGAACTTTTGATCCCATCACATTGGGACATATCGACATTATCCGGCGGGCCTCGGCTTTGGTGGACAAGTTGGTCATTGGCGTTGCGATTAATCGCGACAAGGGCCCGCTATTTTCGTTGGAAGAACGGGTTGGAATGGTCGAAGCTGAAGGCAGTAAGCTGTCCAAGCAGACCGGCATGGAGATCGTCGTGCATCCGTTTGAAAATCTGTTGATCGATTGTGCCCGAGATGTCGGCGCGCAATTGATCGTACGCGGGCTGCGCGCCGTGGCGGATTTTGAGTATGAATATCAGATGGTTGGCATGAATCGGGTGCTGGATGACAGTGTCGAGACGGTGTTTTTGATGGCAGAGGCAGAACATCAGGCTATTGCATCCAAACTGGTAAAAGAAATCGCGCGGCTGAATGGTGATGTATCCAAGTTCGTCACACCTGCCGTAAATCAGGCCTTGAGCGACCGCTTATCGTGAGCCGTATCTTGCGTTGGTTGTTCGTAATCGGCGCTGTTCTTTACGCGGGTTACGGTGCCGTGATGGTGTGGCTGCACCCGCAATTCATCTATCCGTTTTCGCAACAACCCTTTGCTGGCGATGGGTATGCGCGTGTTGAACTGCCGGTGGAGGGGGACAGCCCACTTGCTGTGCACGTCTACGAAGGGCAGGCAGATCACCCAGTCATTCTGTATTTTATGGGCAATGTTGGCGCGCTAGAGCTTTTCCGGCCCATGTTGGATCACCACAAAGATTCAGGGCGCGGTGTTGTTGGTATGACCTATCGCGGAGGAGGTGGCGAAGCAGGCACGCCTTCGGAGACGGTTCTGAAACGGGACGCTTTGGCGACCTTTGATGCGACCCGCGCCCGCTTTCCAGATCGCGCCATAATCATACAGGGCTATTCATTGGGGACCGGCATTGCGACCTATGTGGCCTCACAACGCGACGCCAAAGGCTTGATCCTCAGTGCGCCTTTTACCCGGATGTGTTCCCTGATGACCGCTGCGTCCGGCTTACCTGCTTGTTTTTTGCCCGTGCAGCGGTGGGACAGTGTTGCGGACGCGCTGGCTGTGCGGATGCCTGTTCTGGTCCTGCACGGCACGGCGGATTCGCTGATCCCGTTCGAGCATAGCGAGGCCTTGATGCAGGTTTTCAACGGGGCAGGGATTGAGGCTGATTTGGTTGCCATTCGAAGTGCAGGGCATACCAATCTGACGCAGTTTCCGGGCTATCTGAATGCCATAGACCGGTTTGTGTCGCGCTGACAGACAAGATCCGTCAGCGCGTTTATCACATTATTTCAGGAATTTACCCATGACAGTTGCTGTATCCAGCATCCGGTTGGAGAAGCCCCATTCATTGTCATACCACGCCATGACTCGCACCATGTTGCCGCCCAGAACTTTGGTCTGATCGAGTGCCGCGATAGAAGAATGTGCATCATGGTTAAAGTCCACGGACACCGTTGGGCGATCCTCAACGGCCAGAATACCTTTGAGCGGACCTTCGGCGGCGGCTGTCAGGGCTGCGTTGACCTCTTCTACTGTGGCGTCTTTTTCAAGCTCAACCACCAGATCAACACAGGACACGTTGGGCGTTGGTACGCGCAGCGCTTGGCCTGTGAACTTGCCATCCAGTTCGGGCAATACCAGCGCCACAGCTTCGGCAGCGCCCGTGGAGGTTGGGATCATCGACAAAGCGGCGGCACGGGCACGGTTCAAATCGGAATGCGCCGTGTCATGTGTAGGTTGATCCCCGGTATAGGCATGGATCGTATTCATGATGCCGCGACGGATGCCAAAACTGTCGTTCAGAACTTTGGCAACGGGCGTCAGGCAGTTCGTGGTGCAGCTTGCATTGGACACAACGTTGTCATCCGCAGTCAGGCTGTCTTCGTTCACGCCAAACACAATTGTTTTTGGCTTTGGGCTGCCTTTGGCAGGGGCCGAGATCAGAACGGCAGAAGAGCCATTTTGCAAATGCGGTTGCACCTTTTCGATGGACGTGAAGATGCCGGTACATTCCAAAACGATGTCCACATCAGACCAAGGAAGGTCAGCTGGGTTGCGTTCTGCTGTGATGCGGATGGGGCCGGTGCCTGCATCCATCGTGTCGCCATCCAGTATAACGCGGCGGCCCAATCGGCCATGCACCGAGTCGAATTCCAGCAAATGTGCATTGGTTTTTGGGTCGGCCAAATCGTTGATGGCAACAACTTGAAGGTCGGTGCGGCCCGATTCCATCAACGCACGTAAAACGTTGCGGCCAATACGGCCAAATCCATTGATAGCAAGTTTCAAAGTCATAGCGAGCTCCCACCGTGGCTGCGGTTCTTGAACAAAATTGGTTAGCGCTAACAAATGGTTTTGGCCCGGGAAGTCAAGCGCTGGTGGGGATTTTGCTGCAGTTATCCTATGCTTATCTGCGAAACTGCGCGCGTGCTAAGCTGTGCTTGCGGCTCAGCGCCAGAACGCGATCCATTCCAGAAACTCGGCGAATTTCTTTAGCAGGAACAGCGTGTAGTCCCAATCATAATAGAAGGCGTCCAGACACAGGCCCCCGATGATGAAAACACCCAACGTGATCGCAATAGGGGTATTCATGGGCATGGCTCCGAAACGACAACAGCAGGGCTGTACATGCCAGCCATGCTGTTGCGCTGCAAGTCTTGTGCCGTTCGTTAGACCAAAGATCCCATCGCGACGGCCACATCAGCCATCCGAACAGAGAAGCCCCATTCGTTGTCATACCAAGCCAAAACGCGCACTGTCCGCCCGCCAATCACTTTGGTTTGTTCAGGGGCAAAGATGCAGGAATGTTCGGTGTGATTGAAATCAATGCTGACTTTTGGGTCAGGGTCATACGCCAACACGCGGCCCATTTCAGTTTTAGAGGCCGCTAAGATGGCGCCGTTCACCTCTTCCACGGTCACATCGCGAGACGCTTCGAATGTCAGATCGACAGCGGATACATTTGGTGTTGGAACGCGGATGGCAGACCCGTCCAGTTTGCCCTTGAGCTGTGGCAGCACTTCGCCCAAGGCTTTGGCTGCCCCGGTGGATGTCGGGATCATCGACATCGCGGCGGCACGGGCACGGTAAAGATCATTGTGGCGCGTGTCATGCGTGGGCTGATCACCGGTATAGGCATGAATGGTGGTCATGATCCCACGTTCAATCCCGATCTTTGCATCCAGCACTTTCGCCAGCGGCGCTAAGCAATTGGTGGTGCAGGATCCGTTTGAAATCATCTTGTCAGCAGCAGTCAGACCGTCTTCGTTCACGCCAAACACAATTGTTTTGTCGACATTTTTTGCAGGCGCCGAAATCAGAACTTTCTGTGCGCCACGCTGGAGGTGTGCTTTAGCCTTATGGCCGTCATTGAAGGCACCGGTGCATTCCAGCACTACGTCGCAGCCTTCCCAATCCAGTTCGTCCAAATTGCGCGTGGACATAACGTTCATGGGGCCGCGCCCCATATCCATCCAAGTGTCACCATGGGTGATGTTCCCGTGATAACGCCCATGCACAGAATCATAGCGCATCAAGTGCGCTGCCGTATCCAACGGAGCCGTCGAGTTGATTTTCACCACATCAATGTCATTGCGCCCGGATCCGGCAATATGAGACAGCGTGCACCGCCCAATTCGGCCAAACCCATTGATACCAACTTTGATCGTCATAGACCGACTCCTTTACGTATGCTCACCCTTGGCGGTTCTATAGACCGGGATTGTGTTTCAAGAAATGGGCGAAACTGTGAATTTTCAGTATGTTAGCGATAAAATAAAGATCCGGTGAACGGGTTGCGCTAACGGCGGCGCTAACAGGATGATGCAAAGTGTTTTGAATGTTGCGCGAAACCGTTAGGTTGACGCAAGAAACCGAAAAAGGGGCAGAGACATGAGCGGATTGCTGGCATTGCTGGACGATGTGGCGGGAATCGCCAAAGTCGCGGCGGCATCGGTGGATGACGTCATCGGACAGGCAGCCAAGGCAGGGGCCAAAGCGGCGGGTGCGGTGATCGACGACGCGGCTGTGACCCCGAAATACGTGCAGGGCTTTTCAGCAGATCGCGAGCTGCCGATTATCTGGCGGATTGCGAAGGGATCCCTGTTCAACAAGTTGGTGATCTTGCTGCCCATTGGGTTGTTATTGGCCAATTTCGCACCGTTCCTGATTGCGCCTTTGCTGATGATCGGGGGGGCCTACCTGTGCTTCGAGGGGGCCGAAAAAATTGCCCATGCGATGGGCTGGGGTGGCCATGGGCACGACGATTACCCCGGCAAAGACAACACGATAGAAGATCCAGCCCACCTAGAAGAAGAAAAGGCCAAAGGCGCGATTAAGACGGATTTTATTCTTTCTGCTGAGATCATGACCATTTCACTTGCCGCCATCCCAACAAGCAATTTCTGGATGGAGGCCGCGACTCTTGCGACCGTTGCAGTGATGATCACGCTCGCAGTGTATGGCTCGGTCGCGGTGATCGTGAAGATGGACGATATCGGTCTGGCTATGGCGCGCGGACGTTTGGGACTGACCCGCGCTTTGGGGCGTGGCATTGTCAGTTTTATGCCGAAATTCATGTGGTTCCTGACCGTTGTTGGCACCGCAGCGATGTTGTGGGTGGGCGGCGAGATTATCGTGCACGGCGCGGCACAGCTTGGCTGGCACACGCCCGAAGACGTGATCTATAGCGCGGCCAAAGGTGTGAGTGGCGCGTTGTCCGACGGCAGTGGCTTCCTGAAGTGGCTGACCAAAGCGGGTCTCAACGGCATTCTTGGTGTGGCACTTGGTTTGCTGTTGATCCCGGTTGGCGAAAAGATCATCACCCCATTGTGGCGCGGGGTTTTTGCGCGAGGGTAATAGTGCGTGCCGCACGGTTCAGAACATGCCGACGAATTGCCTTATTAACAATGGAATTGAAGCGCCTTATACGGGCTGTTAGCTTTCGGTATTGCGCCGGTGCGACACGAGGAAACGGGTTCAGTTAACGCACCGTGCGTTTTAATGGGCAGATTTCCTGACAGGCCAATGGCTGATGTGCGGGACAAAACCGACCTTGGGTCTCAGTCCTTCGCTGACGCAGCATCCTTTCGCGCTCACGATGAAAATATCGCTCCAACTCACTGTATGTCGTCAAACCCGTCATTGACGGAGGCCGACTTCTTCGGATCCAACAGCGCAATTTCGCTCATCAGTTTCGCGAAAACGGACTGTCGCACCCATAGGTTTCATATAAGTGCTTATTGCGGACATGGAGGGCCGTGTAGATTTGGAACCTAGCACGCCCCGCCGATCTATTTTTAAAGTGAAGCGTTAACTGAGAATTACGTCAGACGTGTCCAGGCTCGCTGAGAAGAAATTCTCTATAAACAGAACATCTCCATCACCAAAATTGAACCGAAGACCCGATTCGGTATCAGACGCCAAACTAAGAACTTCAGTAGAAAAGTCGATAAATCCAAACCCAGACAGGTCGATTTTGTCTAAGCCGTCCTCAAAGTCCTTCACTCGGTCGAAACCACCGCCCCCGCTTGCAGCGTTCACAAAGATAAATGTATCCGCGAATCCATCGCCTGTACCGCTGCTTAACCCGCCAGAGAGTGCATCGTCTCCGGTACCACCAAACACAGTGTCATTTCCATTCTCACCAAACAGGAAGTCATCGCCCGCGCCCGCGTCAAGAAAATCATTCCCCCCACCGCCACGTACATCATCCTGTCCATCATCCCCGAACAAGGAGTCGTGACCCAAATTGCCTCGAACTTCGTCATCTCCGGCGCCGCCATGAACCGTATCTGCGTCCCGTCCCCCATAAAGGAAGTCCCGTCCCTCGCCGCCATACAATTGATCATTCCCGTTCAATCCGAATAGAAAATCAGAGCCTTCATCACCGTGCATAATGTCAACGTGAATGCCGCCGCGGATTTCATCATCTCCAGCACCACCGTAAAAATGTCGTTGCCATCCTTCCCCTTTATTATGTCGTTCCCTGCGCCACCTTCCAAACGATTGTCATTCTCGTCACCGATAAGCCTATCATCACTATTTGATCCAATGAGGTTTTCAATTTCAGACAATGCGTCAACGCCGGAAATCGTCGTTGCTTGTCCCGAATTCAAATACGCTTCAACTCCATGTGACGCGGAGCTGTAGTCGAGAGTGTCTACTCCAGATCCACCAATATAGTGGTCGCTTCCATCACCGGAGAGGAATGTGTCGGCACCATCTCCGCCATCAATTGTGTCGTCTCCCCAACCGCCTACGATGAAATCATTTCCGTCACCCCCGGTAACGTTATCGTTCCCACCGCCCGCAATGATTGTATCTTCGCCACCGTCAGCGACAATAACATCATCTCCGTCGTGGGTTTGAATCGTTTTGTCAGCTGATGTGCCGTTGATGATGTTGTCGGTCAAATCCCCAAATAGCGGAGTAACACCCTCTGAGAGAATTTCAAAGAGGCCGAAAAGGTCGAGGAAAATTACGTTAATATTTGATGCGCTTTCCTCATGAGACAAATGATCAACGAGAATGGTGTTTACAACAGAATCGATTACTGATGGAGACCAATCTGTGGTGGCGTCGTAAAGGTCATAGAAGTCGCTCAACACACCCGATATTGCGGTATTCATTATCGTAACTGCGCCGTTAATGCCATCGGTTGGGTCAGCGGACGCTCTACCGTAGTAAGCATCCCACATGACGGATGCATTTACATAAGTTATTTCATCGACATTTTCGTCAATTAGATAGTCAGTTATCATGTCGCGCAGCATACGTTCGTATCCCACGTCGGTCAAAATTGGTGCTTGGACAAAGTTGTCTTGAACAACGTAGTTAGATACGTCGATACTTGTGTTTGCTTCTAGCTAGTCGTACGTGTAAAATTGCGGGCCTAAGTTTATTCGCAAGCCAAGCTCGTGAGCATTGACCTGCCCCCCGAAACTTCCGTCGTTCTGATGTAGTGTTTGCTCAAATTTTCGAAGGAGCAAACAATGCGAAAAAGCCGTTTCACTGAGGCGCAGATCATCGGGATGATCAAGGAACAGGAAGCCGGAATGCCGACGGTCGAGGTGTGCCGCAAGCATGGCCTGAGCCAAGGCACATTCTACAAGTTCAAATCCAAGTATGGCGGTATGGAGGTTTCTGACGCCGCCAAGTTGAGGGCGCTGGAAGACGAGAATGCCAAGCTCAAACGCCTGCTGGCGGACAGCATGCTGGACAACGTAGTTCTGAAGGACTTGCTGGGAAAGAACTGACGACGCCAAGCGAACGGCGGAATGCGGCGCTCAGGGCGATGCGGGATCATGACATCTCGCAACGTCGGGCCTGCAAGCTCGTTGGTGTCGATTCTAAAACCGTCCGGCGCGAACGCCCGCTGGATAATCCTGAGATACGCAATGAGATGAAGGCCGTCGCAGCCAAGCGCCGCCGGTTTGGCTATCGGCGGATCGGCGTGATGCTCGAACGCCAGGGGATGATCATGAACCACAAGAAGCTCTATCGGCTGTACACTGAGGAGAAGCTGGGCGTCAGGCGACGACGGGGCCGCAAACGGGCGCGGGGATCGCGGACACCGATGCCAGTGGCTCTGAGGCCAGGTGAACGCTGGTCGCTGGACTTCCTGTCCGACACGTTCGGGGCCTCACGCAGGTTCCGCATCCTGGCGGTGAACGATGACTGCTGCCGCGAGAACCTGTGTCTGATGGCCGATACCAGCATCTCGGGAGCACGGGTTGCGCGGGAACTGGATGCGCTTGTCAGGGTCTATGGCAGACCGGCCAGCATTGTCAGCGACAATGGGACCGAGTTCACTAGTCGGGCAATCCTGAAATGGGCCAACGATCACGGCGTCGACTGGCATTACATCGACCCGGGCAAGCCACAGCAGAACGCATTCATCGAAAGTTTCAACGGCAGCCTGCGCGACGAGCTCCTAAACGAGGAGATGTTCGATAGCCTGGAGGATGCAAGGCGCAAGCTGGCGCTCTGGCGCTACGACTACAACAACGTCAGGCCGCATTCATCGCTCGGCAACCAAACACCCGCACAAGCGCGCCGGACACTTGAGCAATTTGAGGGCCCCGCGCCCGGCGCGCTTGCGCAAAACAACGACGAAGAATATGAAAACCAGACCCGCAGACTCTCGTTATGAATGAGGGAGCCTCGGGGGGCAGGTCAGGCCACCCGGGTTCTTAGCCGCATCGCTCACCATTGCGCCAAAACCTAAAATGTCGATGAAAACTACAAACCGCTCTTCAAATATATCGCTCAAAGTTGTCTACTCCTGTGGCAAAGCACTTGCAGTCTTATCAAATTGTAGCGCGAAGACTTGGCCTTAGTCGATCACATATCTTTTTTGCTAGGGTCTAAGATGTCCCCAAAGCAAAACCTCTCTCGAAGTCGGCTTTCAAGGCGTTGCACAGCAGCAATGGGCGGTTCATTCAGCGTCCGGATTGGGCCACAGACGATAGGGGCAAACCATGATAAGGGTTGAGATATCAATCGACGCGAAGCTTGGGGCGACGTATGGCAGAACCACGGAAAATTCACGTTCTTCTAGAAGAGACACCAAAAAAGGCCTCACGGTGGCCGAGCGCCACCATCATTCTGCCTTTCCTTTCTGCAGTTGCCGGAACCGTTGCCGTTCTAACTGCGGATCTGTTTGGATTGAGGCAATCCCAAAGTCAGTTTGAAGCGAGCCAAGGACATCTTGAGGCCGAGCTGGAAGCGGTGAAGGAGCTAGGAGATCGTGAGCTGTCCATCGCTGAGGATCGATTGCTCTCGGAGATCGCAACCAGTTTGCAATCAGCATCAGACTATGATGCGCAACGGAGGGGGATTGGTTTGGTTGCCGAGATTTCGGGCATTCAGCGTGCACTAGAAATCGAAGCTTTCAATCGCTCTGGCGCTACAATTCGAGCGCTTCAGCAGATCGCACAGTCACTGGTTGAAGAAGGCCGCCCTGAAGATGATACCGAGCTAGCCATGCTAAATTCCGCGCTCGATACAGCGCCTAAAGCTGTTTTCATCGACTCGTCGCATGGGAACAATTCTTACTGCGATGCATCTGCTGGAAATCAGAGAACAAACATCGACGATATTTTCC
>CALHST010000293.1 GCA_938038825.1 uncultured Paracoccaceae bacterium
CCACTTAGGTCATGCATGATCGAAAAGACCAGTTTTGACTCATCTTCGGTAAGGTTCACGACTTTGGATCCCATGGCTGTTCAACAGTACACTCACAGGCGCGACAGAAATTTACAAGTTTCGCCCAATGCAGTTGAAAAAGGGAATTGGAAGCAAGCCATGCATCTCAGCGAGAAACGGATGTTAAGGCGCTTCAATCTGGCTGAAAGACTTTGATTTTTGAGCTGTCCGCTTTACTGCCGCGAGCTGCCATTCGAGTATTCTGCAGCATCGGTTCATTTGGGCTCAAAACGGACATTGCTGAAAACGCTAACGCCGTCATTAACCGACTCGCTTTAGGGTGAAGGGTGGTAGGGAGAGGGATCCGAAATTATCGCAATGCCTCTTGTCGCAACGCTGTCATCAGTTCCTGAACAGTTGCGATATACATATCCCCTTTCAGCCGACCATCTTCGTCAAACGCGTTTGTGCAATTGGCCAGGTGGACTTCTGGCCCTGACAGCAAGCGTGGCCGAAATGGTAGCAAAAAGGCTCTTAGGATCATTTGTGCCCGCTCTCCGCCCGCGCGCCCGGCGGCACCACTCATCACCGCAACTGGTTTGTTCATCCAAGGTTTGTCTGGCGTCCGACTGACCCAATCCAGCGCGTTCTTCAAAACACCGGATGGGCCTTTGTTGTATTCCGGGGTGCTCACAATGATTGCATCTGCGGTTGCAATTTGATCCGCCAATTTTTGTGCCGCCTCAGGAACGCCCGTGGCGACTTCATCATCCCCATCATATAACGGGATATTCAAATCCGCTTCGACATAGGTGGCATCGCCGAACATGCGCGCCGCTTCACGCAACAATTGGCTGTTGGCGCTATTGCTGCGCAAAGAGCCGGATATCCCCAGCAATGTCAGTTCAGTCATCTATCCGCCCTTTTTGCAATTCCTGAGTGCGCCTCATCGTGCTGAGTGCCCCATCAAATGCAAGAGGTTCAAACGAAAAAAGGCCACGGAAACCCGCAGCCTCTTTGAGTTATGACAGGAATTTACGCTGCTGTTGGCAGAATGACAATTTCCACGCGTCGGTTTTGCGCTTTACCCTCTGGTGTCAGATTTGACGACACAGGCTGGTTTTCACCCCGGCCAAATGTTTGAACACGTGCGAACGGAATCCCTGCGTTCAACAGAACATCCGCCACAGAATTGGCGCGGCGCTCAGACAGACCTTGGTTAAAGTCCGCGTCGCCATCGCTGTCTGTGTGGCCTACGATTTGAACGGTGCTATCAGGATATGCCTGTAAGTTTGCAGCGACTGTCTGCAGATCACGTTGCAAGTCAGGGCGCACACTAAAGCTGTTCACAGCAAACAGGATATCCTGCGGCAGTGTCACAATCAGTCGATCCCCGGTGTTGGTGATCAGAACATTGTCGTTGTTCAGCGATTCACGCAGGTCAGCTTCTTGTCTGTCCAGAATGTTGCCTGTGACGCCACCAATAGCCGCGCCAACTAGCGCGCCCTTGACCGCAGCTTCGCCACGGTCGCCATCCCGGCCCGTAATGGCACCCAATGCAGCGCCAATACCAGCACCAATGGCGGCACCACGTCCGGTTTTGTTCACGTCACCATTGGTCGGATTTCCGCCCAATCCGCCGCCAAGTGACGCAGGATCAGTACATGCGGTGAGTGCCAGCATCCCAGATGCGGCCAAAATAAGGGTGGGTTTTGCGAATGTCATATTACTGCCTTCTCCTATGCGTCCCTGTTCGGGCAGGGCGTCTTCATATGCTTGCAGTATATAAGCGAAAGCCCGCCCTTCCCAAAGGGGAGAAAGCGGGCTTCGGCATCATTTCGCCGTGTTTCTTTGGCCTAACGTTTGCCGTAATACAAACCGACCACATGCTCGGCTTCGGCAAAGAACAGCCAGCGGGACACAAGAACGCCCGCGACATGGCTTATCACTGCCAGCAGAGCAAAAAAGTGATTGAAGGGCAAAAGCAACAACAGAACTGGCAAAGCAACCATCAACAAAAGCGCAATCAAACGCAGCTTTTGGCTGTGTTTGCGTCCGATGTGGTGGATGAACTCGTTCATCAGATAGTTGGTTCCAGTGTGGGGCGGTTCAAACGCTTTGACCGCACCAATGGCCCCGAGGCCCGTTGCCGTCGCCAGATTTGAACCAGCGTCTGCAAACCGATTGTCACCCATGATCCACGTCAAAACCACGATCACACCGGCAACCGCAATCAGAACTGTGGCCGTGACCACTTGCCCGGCCAATAAGGCGCCGCCGGCAAGGGACAATGACAGAAACATCGCAGGGGTCAGCATCATGTTCCAGCGTGGAACTGTTTTCATCTGTGTGTAAATCATTGCCGTGGTGAACACTGTGGCGAGCGATAAAAGCGCACCGATCCAACCCAGAAGGGTCCATTTGGCGTCAAAGAACACCAGGCCTGCGCCATAGAGCGCCATAACCAACAATGCGGCAACGGCACAGCAGCCTTCGCGGCTAAGCCAGCTTGTTTTCCATTGCGAAAACGCTTTCCACGCGCGTTCCGGGTGACCCAAGTGGAATGTGGAGGAAATCAAGCCGCCCACGGCAAATAGATAGGCAATCGCGAAGAATATAAAAGCCATCCAGCCTGTGACAGCTGGGATGCCAAGCCCCAGAAAGACCAACAGGCCAAATCCGATGCCCGAAAAGGTCGAGAAAATGATAACGGATGGTGCTGGATGCATCTCAGATTTTCTCCAGTTGTTTGTCGAG
This sequence comes from uncultured Paracoccaceae bacterium, assembly GCA_938038825.1. GTDB lineage: Bacteria > Pseudomonadota > Alphaproteobacteria > Rhodobacterales > Rhodobacteraceae > Aliishimia. Next base: position 2,758 of record CALHST010000293.1, read on the forward strand.
CCAACCCAGGAAGCCGGCGGCCTCTTCAGCGACGGGGGCCAGATAGGGTGCGAGAATGTCGAACTCGGGTTCGACGTCTTTGGGGCGTGGGGGGAGGTATTTGTTCACAGGTTTGGTGCCTTGTTCAGGCATCAAGTCAAATCCGCCACGCTCGGCTGTCAGTTTAGAAACATTGCTGTCAGGGTCTGCGAAATCGCCGAAATGACGCGCGCCTGCGGGGCATGTGCGCACGCACGAGGGAACGCGGTCCACCTCGGGCAAGTTTTCGTTATAGATCCGGTCCACGCAGAGGGTGCATTTTTTCATCACACCCTCTTCTTTGTCCAACTCGCGCGCGCCGTATGGGCAGGCCCATGCGCACAGGCCGCAGCCGATGCAATCGCTTTCGTTGACCAAAACGATCCCGTCTTCTTCGCGCTTATAGCTGGCACCCGTTGGGCACACAGTCACACAAGGTGCGTCTTCGCAGTGCAGGCAGGATTTCGGGAAGTGGATCAGTTGCGCGGCGGGCTGCACTTTGGAGCTGTCCGCGAGCGGTTGTACTTCGTAAGAGTGGACCCGGTTCAGGAAGGTGCCCGATGGGTTGGCGCCATACGCCTCTTGATCGGACAGGGGTGCACCGTAGTTTTCGGTATTCCAGCCTTTGCAGGAAATCACGCAGGCATGGCAGCCGACGCAGGTATCCAAGTCGATGACAAGGCCCAGTTTTTTCTGGGTGGAGGTGGGAAGTTCGGTCATATCATGTCACCTCGCACGCATCTGGCCAGCGTCGGTTTGAGTATTTTTGGAACAATGAAGAACAGGGTCATTTGCCAACCTTCCATGCGAGGTTTTCTGGACCTTTGCCAACGGGCGACTTGATGGGTGG
>CALHST010000294.1 GCA_938038825.1 uncultured Paracoccaceae bacterium
GCAGGATTGGACGCCGTTAACCGGGGCCGAGATCCAAGAGGCGCTTGTGGGCAAGAAATTCGTCTATCCTGCCGAAGAGGTACAAGAGTTTTATGAATCCGGGCGTACGCTTTATGTGACCTCGCGACCCAGTTGGGGCTACTGGGAGGTGCGCGGCGATCAATATTGCTCGCAATGGCCGCCATCAGACCTGTGGGCCTGTTATGACGTCGCGCAGTCGGGCACGACTATTCGCTTCATTGGCGAGCACAACGACATTTATGATGCGGCTCCCTTTGAAGAATAGCCTGCGCCAACGCCGATAATTTGCTTGGCGGTGCTCCGCCGGATATCAGGATAACGGGCCGTTTCATGCCGATGCGAAAAGATGACCACAATTTGAGCACATTTTTGCGGTAATCTGCACACAGTGAATTTCGAACTAGGAACGGTATGATGCGTAAAACACTTTTGATGGGGCTCACAACACTTGCACTTGCAGCCCCTGTTGTCAGCAATGACTTTGGGTTGACTGACACCGGTGCTGCGTTTGCAAAAGGTGGTAACGGGGGCGGAAACGGCGGCGGCAATGGCGGTGGTCACAGCGCTGGAAATGGCGGCGGCAAAAGCAGTAAAGGTGTCAGCCAAAACAGCCGCAGCAGCCGATCCGCAAAAAGTTCCGGGTCTGGTGGCAAGTCGTTGAAAAGCATTTTCAAAGGCAAAGGAAAGTCACAGAAAGCGTCCCGTGGGAAAAACAAAACGCTCAAAGAAATTTTGACCGGCAAGCCGTCCAAACGCAGCGCTTCGACGACCACGCGCAGCACGAAAAAGTCCAATACCAAAACAGCGCGCGCGACAGCGCCAACGAAACAGGCCACCAAAGCGTCCAAGCGCCCGCCAGCGCTGCCTGATACACGCGTGAAGCCTGTTCAAGCGCAGCTGAAGTCGCTGAATTCGTTGAACCGGAATATCAATGGCCTAATGAACTCAAGCGATCCCAAAATGGATCCGTTCCGTGCGTTTGTTCTAGCGTCGGCGACAGCGCAGACCGCCGCAGCAACTGTCGATTCAGCGGGCCAAGACCATCAAACACAAATCGACATTTTGGCAGGCCTGTTGGATCCGTTGGGTTTGACACCTCCGCAGACGGCTGAAGAACGCGATGCATTGGCGCTGACTTTGGAAACGCTCGCGTCTGAGCCCGTGCCGCAGGAAGCGGATTATGTGAATGCGGATGGCTCTTTGAATACCCAAGCCTATCAAGCCGCTGTGGAAAGCTGGTCTACGGCTGTTGCTGCGCAGGATCAGCTGGCAGCTACGCAAACAAGTCTGGAAGCGCTTGAAGCTGCGCAAACCGAGGCCGCACTGGCGCAAGAGGCCGTGTCAGATGACGCGCTGACGCTGGCAATTGTTGATAGCTTGAATGCGACGGGGTCACGCACTGTGACGCCGGAAGATGTCACGCAGGACATGTTTGATTGGACAGCAGATCGTCTTGGTGTCGGAGAAGAACGTGACGGTTTAATTGACGACTACATTGGTGGTTTGGAACAAGCCGAAGCGGAAGAGACCGATGACGCAGACGTACTTCCCGAAGATGTCGTCGAAACAGAAGATCCTCTCGACGGGGAAACCGTGGAAGAGGCGAAACTGCGTCTCGCCAGCGAATAAGATCACAGTGCGTTCTCTTGCCCCTCATTCAGGCTTTTCCTAATGGGGGTGCATGGAGCGCACTTTGAATGACTTTCTTGGAACGTGGACGATAGCCCGCCAGATTTCTCAATCGGGCGCGCCTGATGCACAGTTTGCAGGGCAGGGTGTTTGGACCCCATCCTCCAAAGGTGCGCTTTACGAAGAACGGGGCACGCTGACGATGCCAGGCGCGCAGCCTATGCAGGCTGAGCGGCGCTATGTTTGGCGCGGATTGGATGTGTATTTCGATGATGGGCGTTTTTTCCACACGGTGCCACCCATGGGGGGCGACACGCAGCATTGGTGCGACCCGGACGACTACCGCGTTACTTACACGTTCGATGATTGGCCAAGGTTTAGCGTGATGTGGCAGGTCAAAGGGCCGCGCAAGGATTACACCATGCGCAGCACCTATTCGCGGGCCTAGGCCGCCAGTTCCGTCACCACTTCGGCTGAGCGCTCAAGCGTGCGGTGCACGGGGCAGCGATCCGCGATCTCCATCAACCGGGTGCGTTGCGCGTCGTCTAAATCCCCGGTCAACGTGATCAGGCGCTTGAACTGGTCGATCTTGTCGCCCGACCCGGTTTCCGCGTCCTGCGCATGCACTTTGTTATGAGAGATATCGACGGACACGTGATCCAACGGCCAGCCTTTGCGCCGCGCATACATGCGGATGGTCATCGAGGTGCAGGCCCCAAGGCCTGCGGATACCAATCCATACGGCGTTAGCCCCTTGTTTGTTCCGCCATAGGCGAGTGGTTCATCTGCCAAAAGGTGATGTCCAGAACCGTTCGAGATGTCTTGCAAGAAGCCCTTTGGATCTGCTTCGGAGACACGCAGAACGCCTTCGGGAACGCCGATGGGCGGGGCAGGGGGCGACAGGTCTAAATAACGGGTGGCCCACGTTGCGATAATCTCGGCTGCGTATTCTGCGTCTTCCGCGCGGGTGATCAGGTGGTCGGCTTCATCCAGGGTCACAAAGCTTTTGGGATGCTTGGCCGCGACAAAGATTTCAGCGGCATTGTCAATCGACACAATGGCATCTTTTGGCGCGTGCAGCACCAGCAACGCCGCATTCATTTTGGCGATGGAATTGGCCAAGACCTCTTCGCGTACGTCTTCGATGAACTGCCGCCCAATGGTCAATGGACGCCCCCCCAAAGTTACCTGTGCAGATCCGCGTGCTTCGATTTCTGGCAACGCAGCTTCAAAATTATGCACCACGTGACCGGGATCAAATGGGGCGCCAAGGGTCGCGACAGCTTTGATTTCAGGCATCCGTTTCGCCGCTTTCAAGACAGCTGCGCCGCCCAATGAATGCCCAATCAGCATGGTGGCAGGCATGCCGCGTTCTTCCAGCGCCTTTGCCGCGGCGCGTAAATCTGCGATGTTGCTGGAAAAGGTGGTATTGGCGAATTCACCACCAGAATGCCCAAGCCCTGTGAAATCAAACCGCAACACTGCAATGCCCAGCTGACTGAGCCGAGCCGAGATCCGCCGTGCGGCTGGAATGTCTTTGCCACAGGTAAAGCAATGCGCAAACAGAGCTGTCGCAAGATGGGGACCATCTGGCAAGTCAAGGCGGGCGCTTAAGCTTTCGCCGCTGTGACCAGGAAAAGTGAAGCGTTCTGTCGGCATAGGGTGTCTCCTTTGACCATAGAGTGGGCGGGTGCAGCGTTGTTCCCAAGGGCTATTTCAACTGGATCACCGATGCGTGTTTCTGCGTGTGTGATCCGAATTAAATCCGCGTCTTTGTTACAGAATACGCAGGGCATCGCCCACCGAAACGGTGCCGCCTTGGACCACATCTGCATAGACCCCCATATCCGAATGCCCATAAGTGTCACGCAACAGTTTCGGCACGTTCACATCCCGTTCGCCGGTTTCTAAATTCACCTCGGTCGCGGGGCACCGTTTGGTGCGCCGCACGATTTTCAAAGTCGCCTCACCTATTTCAAGAGAGCGATCAACCATCTCGAGTTCAGACAAAGGTGAAAGACCCGAAAAAACGATGTTGCCGCGAAATCTGGCAGGGCTGATGTCGTGGCCGATATCTTTCGAAAATACTGCGACGCTATCCGCGTTGATCAACGACACAGCGTTCATCATCGCGGGGGAAACAACTGAGACATCTGTGAATTTGTGGGGTTCTGCAGAATATAACGTCGGGCGCATGTCGTCTGGCAATGCGATGCAATCGGCCACATGCTTTGCGGCTGAATCTCGACCTTGGGGCGTGCTGATGTCAAAGTTTTGCGAGGTTCCGCCAAAAGCAATCGACAACACAGAGCCGTCCAGTTTCGTCTTAAGGCGGGCCAAAGCGGCATCGCGCGCCAGCACCACAAATTTCGTTTTTGGCAACGGTTTTGGATCTTGCGGATTGAACCCGCTGTTGGGACGCGCCAAACCAAAGGCACGATCCAAGGGAAACCCTTGCCCTGCGGTCAGTGTCACTGTGTCTAACGGTTGCGCGCTGAGGCCCTTGATTGGGTAATGATACAGATTTTCAACACGTCCAGTCATAACAAAGCTCCTGCAGTTGAACGAAATTGGCGGCACGTGACAGGCCCTGAGGGTTCACAGGCACGATGTCTTTGCAAGATCACAACACCCACAAGGGGCAGGTTTTATTCGCAAATACCTTACTCAACAATGTCGCCTTTCAGAAATGCGCGTGCTTCTGGCGTTTGGGGGTTTTCGAAAAAACCTTGGGCCTGCCCGCCATCATGCAACGTCCCGTTCAACAAAAACAGAACATCTGTTGCAAGACGGCGTGCTTGACCCAAATCATGTGTGGTCATAATGATCCGGGTGCCTTGTTTGTGAGTGTCTTGCAGCAGCGCCTCGATTTCGCGCGTGGCGCGACCATCCAAGTTCGCGCATGGCTCATCCAGAAAAAGCACAGCGGGTTCTTTGATCAAGGCCCGCGCAAGGGCCAGCTTTTGCTTTTCGCCGCCCGATAGCCGCAGGGCCGATTGATCAAGCGCATCGTCCAATTTTATGCGCGCGGCCCAGTGTGCGACCCGGTCCGCAATCTGCGCTTTGGGTGTGCGGATCAATTCCAGAGGAAAGGCCAGATTCTGAAAAACTGTTCGGCGCAACATAATGGGGTTCTGAAAGACGTAGGCCTGTTGTTGGCGGGCCGCGTCTTCGGGAATGGACCAAGTCACTTTTCCATCAGACAATCGTTCAACCCCATGCATGACTTTCAACAGAGTTGTTTTCCCGGCGCCATTGGGCCCCAAGACTATTGTTGTTCCCATGGACGCCAAGTCCAATGAAATTGGCCCCAAGATGCGCTTTTTGCGCCGCCTGACAGTCACATCCCTAAGCGCCAACGTGAGAGCCATCACCAGCGCCCCTCTCGTTCTGTGCGGGACAAGGTGTGCGTTGCAAAGTTCACAAGCAAGGCCAAAGCAATCAAGACAAATCCCAAGCCCAAGGCCAACGCAAAATCCCCTTTCCCGGTTTCCAAAGCAATTGCCGTTGTCAGGACGCGGGTGGCGTGGTCGATATTGCCCCCGACAATCATAATGGCGCCCACTTCGCCGATGGCACGCCCAAAACCCGCCAATGCGGCAGTCAGCAGTGTGCGCCGCCCATCCCAGATCAGTGTGGCTATGCGCTGACGCTTTGTTGTGTTCATCGAGATAAGCAGATCGTGATATTCTGCCCAAAGCTCGCGCATGGCTTGATGTGTGATGGATGCAATCAGCGGAGCGATGATAATCACCTGCGCGATGATCATGGCAGTTGGGGTGAACAGCAATCCGAACACCCCAAAAGGGCCGGATCTGGACAGCAATAGATACACAATCAAGCCAACAACCACAGGCGGCAATCCCATCAAAGCATTCATGATGGAAATGACTCCGCGCCGGTAGCGAAACCGTTGCACGGCGAGCCATGTGCCAAAGGGCAAGGCGAAGACAGAGGCGATGACCAATGCAGACAGACTGACATGCAAGGACCGCAGAGTGATCTCCGCCAAGTCCGCATCCAGCGTGACAATCAACCAAAATGCCGCCTGCAAGCCCGCCCAAATATCGGTCATTGGCCTTGGGTCCATTCAGAGCGCGTTGCTTTGGATTTGATCAAAGCGGGAACGCGGCTGATCAGTGTCGCTTGTAAAAGGGTCATTATGCAGATCAGGTTCGAGACATTGCAGCCAACGTTTGACAGGCCGTCCAGATCTGGTCGCCATCCCTAAGTTTTAATGCCCAGCTCAACGGTATGCCTGTATCTCTTGCAACGCCATGAACAGCGCCCATAGCGCTGCCGATCATAAGGGATCGTCCGGCGTTATCCCCGCCTGCACGGTTGTTGCGTTCGACAGCATCGGAAAAGTTATCCGCATGGCGCAGGATGTGAAAGATCAACGGGCCTGCCATTGGCAAATGACAGGCGCGGCCGGTTTTTTCCGCGTAATCTGTCGATGACGTTTCGGTCGTGGATAACGCGTCTTGCAAGGCGCTGCGAATGTCTGAATGGGCCGTATCAGCGGCGTGTGACAATGCCGTGGTGAGATCCGCTCCAGACAAGATTTCGGTG
>CALHST010000295.1 GCA_938038825.1 uncultured Paracoccaceae bacterium
GGACTGGGCGTTGATGCATGGGCCGACATGAGCGTTTCCTCTCCTACTCCCAATATCCAACCTTCTTCCTGATCACCGGTCGAAAGTAAACGGTTCAGATCGACGGCAGGTAATCGGCTTAACACCTGCGCCAAAACCCGCACTTGCGCGCGATCTTTGATCTCGTCCTCTGCCTGCTGGGCTGCGATGTCGTTGGCCAACAGAGACGGGAACAGTTCGACCAAGACAATTGCTGTGTCTGGCGTTTGAAACGGTGCAACGGACAGATCTGTGCCAAACCGGTGACGCATCGCTTGCAGCCTTGGTATCCCCATCAAAGCTTGCGACCCGACAGAGCCTGTTGTGTAGAGCTTCCAGCAGGATTGCGCCCGCGGCACACTCCGCTCAACGGCGCGACGTTCGGCCATTCCATGCCCATGACGTTCAGTTCCTCTTGCGGGCAAGACCGTATCGGCGTCCTTCGCCGGACACCCCCAAAATGGGCCCACGCCTGGAAACATCCCATTTAATTGGCGGGCCACGTCAAAACGATTGTTGGCGTTTGTATCATCGTCTTGAATGGCGTCTGCCAGCCACGCCCATAGCGCAAATGGATCTTTTGATCCTGTGACGATCTCCCCAAATCCTGCAGGGTATGCAAAGGGAAAATCAAATCCAGCCACCACGCGCCGCCCTGCTGCCCGCTCTTGTTCAAACAGGGCTTCCAACGCGAAACAAGCGGCAGAGCGCGTTCTGTAATAGTGGCAGTCCACCCCCGCGTCTGTGGCAATCGCCATCCAGATTGCGTCAGCCGCAGGTGTGGCAGGTGACGGGGCAGACCGGGCGGACCAATCAACAACAACACACGTATCGAACCCGGTCACAGATCCAGCTCTTGGGCGATGAAATCTGCAATCCTGGCTGTGTCATCCAACGACAATACGGGACGATCCAGATCAAGGTCCGTGTTGCTGGCCACCGCGCGGACAGTGGGGTCATCCCGGGCGATCAGTGGCTTTCCAGCCTCGGCCCGATGCGCTTCGATCTTGGGATGACGCTCTGCCTTAAAGCCTTCGACCAGCACCAGATCCACTGGGCTTAACCGCGACACAAGCTCTTCCAGTGTTGGTTCTGGCGCGTCCCGTAGTTCTTGCATGATGGCAACGCGCGCACCGCTGGCCAAGATCACCTCGGATGCGCCTGCTTGCCGATGTCGATGGCTGTCCGTTCCGGGCGTATCTACATCGGCTGCATGATGGGCATGCTTGATGGTCGACACCGTCAAGCCACGCGCCGTGAATTCAGCGACCAGTCGTTCCACCAATCCCGTTTTTCCGTTGTTTTTCCACCCAACGATACCCCAAAGCGTCACAGCCATTGTTCCGCCTGCAATAGGTCTTCGGGTGTGTTGATATTAAAGAACGGATCCGGGTCGGACCCCGCGAAATGCGCCGTGCGTCCATGGTGGCTGTCTGTCCACAAGACCACTTTGCGCAGACCATCCGTCAAGGCTGCCCGTAAATCATCCCGCAAGGCAACAGGCCACAACCCAAAAGTCGGATGTCGTCCATTGTCACTGGTTGCCAGAACCAAGGGTGCAGCCATGTCTTCGCTGGCCAACAATAGGTTTGGTACCAAATCAGGCGGAAAGAACGGTGTGTCGGCAGCTGCGGTCACAAGTGTATCTGCCCCCCGTTCAGCGGCCCAATCCAACCCTGCGAGAACACCCGCCAAGGGACCAGCAAATCCATCAATGGAATCGGGCACAACTGGCAAACCAACGTCCGCAAAACGCGCAGCATCCCCATTTGCGTTCAATGCAAGATCCGCGACCTGGGGGCTGATCCGATCCATCACGTGGGACAGGATCGATTGCCCCCCCAATGTTTTGAAACACTTGTCTCCACCGCCCATGCGCGTGGATTGCCCCCCGGCCAGAATGATCCCAACAGGTGCTTTCATCCTTGGCTTCCTTTGCGGCGATGTTTGCGATCTTCGCTTGGAACGGCCGTCAGATCCGCATCCCAGATCAACCTGTCAGCGCCACTTAAACACATAAACCGTTGTCCCCGCATGCGCCCAATCAACGTCAGACCGACCTCGCGCGCGATGTCCACGCCCCATGCCGTGAAACCGGAACGCGACGCCAAAACCGGAATGCCCATAAGCGCTGTCTTGATCACCATTTCAGACGTAAGACGACCCGTTGTGTATAAGATCTTGTCATCCCCGTTAACCCCTTCGGACCACATCCAGCCTGCCACTTTGTCCACCGCATTGTGGCGCCCCACGTCTTCCATATACACCAAGGGGCGGTTTTCCTGGCACAGCACCGTGCCATGAATGGCCCCGGCTTGCAGATAGAGGCTGGGCGTTTGGTTGATTTGCGACGATAAGTCATACAGCCAAGACGTCCGCACCTGTGTTTTCGGCAATGTGAGGCCTTCGAGCCCTTCCATCATGTCACCAAACACGGTCCCAACGGCACACCCGCTGGTTCGGGTCTTTTTCTTCAGCTTATCTTCGTGATTGGTGACCTGCGCGGTGCGCACAACGACTGTGTCCAATTCCGCGTCATAGTCGATTCCTGTGACGTCATCTCCATCCAGCAACATGCCTTGATTACGCAAAAACCCAAGCGCGAGATATTGCGGATAATCGCCAATGGTCATGGCTGTCACGATTTCTTGGCCGTTCAGAAAAATCGTGAGCGGGCGTTCCTCGACCACAGACAGCGATTGAGGTTCCCCCATGTGATCGAGCCCATCCGTCAGACGGGTCAAACCCGCGCGATCAGGGTCCGGTGCGATAAGGTATTTGGGCCCGCTTGCCAATTGCATCCCCTCCAAGTGACAGCTACTGCTAGCGAAACCAACCTAAGAGTTTGTCGTGCCCTTCACCACCACCAAATCTGCTTTTTGGGCCGGCTTTCGTGCAGCATTGCCTTTTATGGTGGTCGCATTGCCGTTTGCATTTCTGTTCGGGGTTCTCGCAACCGAAGCAGGGTTGACCGTGTTTGAATCCTTGGCCTTTTCCGTCGTAGTCATCGCAGGCACCGCCCAATTCACGGCGTTGCAATTGATGGAAGAAAACGCGCCGACTCTGATCATTTTGGCCTCAGCCTTGGCTGTGAACCTGCGTTTGGCAATGTATTCGGCCTCGATCACACCACATTTGGGTGCTGTCCCGTTTTGGAAACGGGCATTTGCGGCGTATTTTCTAGTGGATCAAGCCTATGCGCTGTCCATAGTGAAATACGAAGATGAGCCCGACATGCCGCGGGATCAAAAACTTGCGTATTTCTTTGGAACTGTCGCGCCTGTTTGTCCATTTTGGTATCTGTTCACTGTTGTTGGTGCCATGGTTGGCAAAAGCCTGCCAAGCAGCATCGACATCAGTTTCATCCTTCCACTCGCCTTTATCGCAATGATCGGCCCCTTGTTGCGCACGCCTGCACATGTAGCAGCAGCGTTTACGTCAGTTGTTGTGGCACTTTTGATGGCCGGACTACCTTATAACTTTGGGCTTTTGGTGGCTGGGGCCGCTGGAATGATGGTCGGCGCGCGCGTGGAACTTTGGCAAGAAAGCCAACACGGATGAGCGGAACGTTACAACTTTGGATCATCATTCTGGGATTGGGCATCGGCAGTTTTGCACTGCGCTTTGTCTTTTTGGGATTGGTTGGGGACAGCCCGTTACCACCGTGGCTTTTGCGCCACCTGCGATATACCGCCGTGGCCATTTTACCCGCCCTTGTGGCCCCGTTGGTTGTCTGGCCATCTGCGACCGGCGGCGAACCTGATTTGGCGCGATTTGCCGCCGCGGCAGTGACGTTTGCTGTGGCTTACTTTTGGAAAGGTGTCGCAATCGCCGTTTTGGCCGGCGCTGCAACACTATATCTTCTGACGGTGTTATTGTAGCGGCGGCGCGAAGTCCGGAATGCCGTCCAGAACATCCCCATTGTCATTCTCAAAATACCGGTCGGTCTTTACGTCCGCCCGTTTATCCAGCTGTTTTTGCAGATTGATCGGGAAAAACGTCACGCGGATATCCTCAAAGCCGGGCAGCTGACTCAGGATGCCGGATGTTGAATTTGCACAAAAGGCCGAAGACACGCTGCCGCGATCTTGAACAAGCCTCAGCGCGAGTTCCGCAACGGCGGGACTAACTTCGATCTCTTGCGTTGCCACATGAAAAGCCACGCGCGAATGGGCACTGCGATAGGCCTGAAAGTTTCGTGGTGTGATGCCATAGATCACATCGCCGCGCTCTGTCACCCAATCTGGCCGAAAAGAGCCAGCAGGATCGAATATCACCCGCTGGCTGCCCGAAATCATAAGGGCCGTGTGCCCCCCATTTCCAGTTTGGTTGTTCACCACTGTAATCAAGGTCAGCTTGGGGGGGCCATCATCGCGATATGCGACGGCTTGCGCCTGTTCAAACGGCAACGGGCCCTTGCCCGAACCACCACACGCGGCCAATACGGACAACACCCCAAAGGCCAGAACCCACCTGATCATATCCCCACCCCCGAGGCTTAAGGATTGATTAGCTGACGAAAATAGCCATCAAAATCAACGTCACAAGGATCGCAATGACGGTCCATTGTGTGAAGTTGGCAAAACCAGCAAAGGTTTTTTCCTGAACTTCGATATCCATTTCACCGTGCTTGTGATCGGCCATGGTCTGTTTCCTTAC
>CALHST010000296.1 GCA_938038825.1 uncultured Paracoccaceae bacterium
TCCGACGTTGATGTGGCCCGTATCGAACAGGTCTTGCCAATTGGATGGGCGCATGGGGATCGGTATTCCGAAGATCAGTGGATTGGCCCGGAACGCTACTGCTGAGGGCGGTTTTCGGCCCGCCTACGGGCGATTGACACAAAACCTCACAGATCAGTGCTTTGGGGTTTGCGCGTTTCACGGGTAGTTTCGAGGCAGTTTTTACGAAAGGCCACCTTATGCGCTTCATTCTTGCCCTTGCTGCTGTCTGTTTTCTAAGCCTGCCTGCCCTTGCGCAGACAGCTGAGGATCAGCCCGAAAATCCTTTGGTCGGGCCAATGACTGCCTCGAAATTAATGACCATTATTCGATTGATCGATTCCGAAGCGCGGGTGTCGACCAACGCAGCTGAACTTACAATCCAAGACATTCCAGTCATTGTTATTGCCGACGAAGGCGCGGACCGCATGCGGGCAATGGTGCCAATTCGCAGCGCGTCCGAATTGGACGACAAAGAATTGATGCGCTTGATGCAGGCTAATTTCGACAGCGCTTTGGATGCGCGTTACGCTGTGGCGGATGGCCGTCTGTGGGGGGTGTTTATCCATCCCTTGTCACCGCTGGAACACCGCCAATTCTTGTCCGGTCTCCTACAAACTGTGAACGTGGCGCGGTCTTATGGAACCGCATATTCTGGCGGTGGCGTGACCTTTGGGGGCGGCGACAGCAACGAGATTTTTCGCAAGCAGCTTGAAGATTTGCTGGATAAAAGCGAAGAATTATAAAGGTTCAAAAAAGGGACAAACAGATGAAAACGGCCAAAGATTTTATGACCGAAGCAAACGCTGCGGTGGCGCGCATCAGTGCTGAAGACGCAATTGAAGCCTATAACGCGGGTGGTGGCGTGTTTGTTGATGTACGGGATTCCGGGGCGATTGCCCAATCGGGTACCATCAAGGGCGCGTTACGTGTTCCGCGCGGGATGATTGAATTTGTGGCGGACCCCGCTGTCGAGGCGTTTCACAATCCTGCATTTGCCAAAGACGCGCAATTGTACCTGGTTTGTGGTGCAGGCGGTCAAGCGGCTTTGGCGGGCAAGACCTTGAAAGATATGGGTTTCGAAAACGTGACCAATGTGGGCGGCTTTGGGGATTGGAAAGCCGCAGGCGGTCCTGTCGAAAGTTAAGCGCATCTATGTGCAATCGCTGTGCAGTCGGCACAATGCGTACAATATAGACCTGCGTCAGGCTTGCTCTTTTGCGGGCCTGCGCCATACTCCCTTCAAAGACACAAATCCTGGGAGTATCACCATGCGAGCATTGATTGCCGCCACAGCGCTAAGCGCACTTACCTTCGCCACGGCAGTATCTGCGGACGGGCATTTGCCCAACCTTGACGGACGCGAGGTCGTCGTGGTGACGGAAAACGCCTATCCTCCACTGCAGTTCGTGGATCCATCCAGCAGCGAGGCTGTAGGCTGGGAATATGACGCAATGGTCGAGATCGCCAAGCGCATCAATATCACGGTTACTTACGAAAATATCAGCTGGGATGCGATGATCCCAGCGGTGTCCGAAGGGCAGTTTGATGTGGGCATGACGGGCATCACTATCCGCGAAGACCGTAAGGAAAAGGTCGATTTTTCAGATAAATACATGACATCTGAGATGGTTATGCTTGTACGGGGCGATGAAGAACGCTTTGGCGATTCCAAGAGTTTTGCGGCTGACGATGATCTGCTGATGGCCGCGCAACCCGGCACCACACCGTTTTATGTGGGGGTCTATGATGTGCTGGACGGAGACGAAGCCAATCCACGTATCAAGCTGTTCGAAACCTTTGGCGCAGGTGTGCAGGCACTGCGGGCTGGTGACGTCGATCTTGTTCTGACAGATGGCACTGCGGGCAATGGCTATGTCGAAGCGTCCGAGGGCAAACTGAAGATTGTCGGCGACAAGCTGGGCACCGAAGACTTTGGGTTTATCTTCCCAAAGGGGTCTGATCTGGTTGATCCGATTAATGCTGCGATTGCAGACATGACCAAAGACGGCACAATTGATGCGCTGAACAAAAAGTGGTTCCTAGACTACAAAATCGGCGGCTAAAATTTGCGACGATCCAACGAGGACAGCGACTTTCCATATTGGTTGGTCGCTGTCGCGCTTTTGCTGGTCTGGGCTTTCTGGCAAGTGGCGACCAATGACATCTATGGCGATGTTTTCAATAAATTAAAACGCGGCGTCGGCATCACCATAATGGTGAGTGTCGTGGGCTATGTCTTTGCCTGTTTGTTGGGTCTGACCCTCGCGTTGATGCAGCTTTCCGGATCCATAATCCTGCGCCAGATCGCCCGGTTTTACGTAGAAGTCATGCGCGGCTTACCGATTTTGGTTTTGCTGCTTTATGTGGCGTTTGTGTTGGCGCCTGCTCTTGTTGCCTTGTGGAATTGGTTGCCGTTCGAAGACATACGAACACGGGATTTTCCCTTGTTGTGGCGAGCTGTTTTGGCGCTGGTTCTGGCCTATGCCAGCTTTCTGGCAGAGGTTTTTCGGGCCGGTTTACAATCCATTGACGAAGGTCAGATCGAAGCGGCCGAAGCACTTGGCCTTAGCCGTATGCAACGGTTCCGCTTTATCATTTTGCCGCAGGCGATCCGCGTGATCATGCCACCTTTGGGCAATGATTTTGTGGCGATGGTCAAAGACTCCAGCCTTGTATCTGTGGTTGGGGTTCTGGACATTGCGCAGATTGGTAAGGTCACCGCCGCTGGCAATTTCCGATATTTTGAAACCTATAATGTTGTGGCTTTGATTTACTTGACCATGACCATTGTTCTTTCGCTTGGGTTGCGTGCGGTCGAGCAACGATTGAAGCAACGCACCCATGACGCGTCTTGATACAGCGCGCGGTGTATTTGGCACTTTTGCTGCGCTCGGCTTGTTAAATTCCTTATTTTTGTGACAGAAAAATGGGGTGTAAATTTTCAAAATTTCGTCGGTTTATCGCGGCTGCAAAACCCAGTAGTGAACACGCTGTGCGCAGGTTAAGGTTAGGTCATTCAGCACAGGGCAGGGCGATCAAATGACCGACTTAAATCCAGAGTTTATTGTGAAAGACGAAGTGGATCTAAGATCACATTTTGCGGAAACACATCCCATAGCTGTGCAAAAATGCCTGGATCACTTGGACCCACATGCAAAAGAATTTATCGGCCGTGCCCCGTTTTTGTGCATTGGAACACAAACCAAAAAAGGAACTGCGGATGTCAGTCCCCGTGGTGATCCCGCAGGGTTTGTTCAGGTTCTTGATGACAAGACCTTGATGATTCCTGATCGGCCCGGAAACAACCGTTTGGACACGTTGTCCAATATCATTAGCAACCCGGTTGTGGGTCTTTTGTTCATGGTGCCGGGATTTGACGAAACGATGCGGATCAATGGATCAGCGCAACTGACCCGCGATCCCGCGTTGCTGGAACAGATGTCGGTTCATGACCGGGTGCCAAAGATGGCGATTGTGGTGCATATCCACGAAGTTTTTATTCACTGCGCCAAAGCCTTTCGCCGCGCAAAGCTATGGGATCCAACCCAACATCAGGACCGCAACGAGATGCCATCGCTGATCAAAATCGTGCTGGATCAAACAACTGGGGCGCCAGAGGACTCAGCAGAGTTGGACAAGCTCGATCAGGGGCTAGAGCAAAGTTATCGCACGACGCTGTATTGAAGGGGTGACGTTGCTCAAAGGATTGGCAATATTTTGCGCGCTTTGGTGTGTGCCGCAAGGTCTGTGATTTACGTCACAGTTTGGGGGGGCGACTCTCCTTACACATAGTGGGATATAACAAGGAATTATCCCAATGACACTTTTGAAAGCTGCCACTTCTGCCCTGTCAGGGACCACTGCAAACTTAGGTGCGTTTTGATGCCGCTGCCGGCCGGAATGGCCGTGATCTTTAGCAAAAGCAGTGGCAGAAGTCTTTTTGGATGGCGTCGTCGCGGCTGGTTAAGCCGCAAGAGCTATCCTTCGATTAAATTGCCTGTGGCACGTGTTCCGGCGTTCTTGTGGGCGCGCGCAGAACGCACGAATGATTTGTAAATCCCGGCCTGACTGAAAATCGTGACTTAATCAGGCCGAATTTGGTGCGCATAACTAAGTGGATTTTCGTTTCAACCGTAAGATCCCAAGACCACTTAACAACAAGACCACACCGGCCGGTAATGGAATTTGGCTGGGCGACGAAAACGTCAGGGTTTGCTGAGCAAAAGGCCCATTGGGATCCCGCGAAAAGAATGCTGTGACGTTGCCTTGGACTGCTGTTGCCGTGCTGTAAAGGGCCGGCAAATCGGACACGTCCGTAAATGTCAGACCGGTCCCCAGTTGGATATCATATTCAAAGTCGCGCCCGCCCGGAAAGTCAAAGTCCCCCGTTAATCCCGCAAGATCGCCGGAAACGGTCATGACGCCCGTGATGGGGTCGTAATCATAGGTGTTTCCATCCCCTGCGGTGACTCCGCTTACATTAAAGGGTGCGCCGGGAAACGACAGAAAAAGCAACGGTTCCGGGAAAATTGTCATGGTTTCCAGACGAAACGTGCCGTCTGCGCCAGTGGTGGAATAAAATCCAAGGTTGGTGCTTTGCCCGTCGCCCGTGATGTCATCTATCCCAACGGTCAAGGTGACAGCCGCTGCTTGAAGGGCCGTGAAGAACACCACGGCGAATGCCGACGAAAGAGTTCTGATCATCTTAAATCTCCTTATTCAATAGGGTGATCATTGCAGCCGATGGGCATTGCAGCAAGTATGGAAATTCGGGGCTTTTGGAGTAAACCCGCGCTCCGTTGGGCCGAAATGGTCGACATGAAAGGCAGATTCTGCAGTGGCATTTTGCGTTGGAGGGTGCTGCGGCGGACAGCCTGTCGCGAAACACAAGTGGACCGATGGGGCACCTAAAGCGGTTCCTTGCCAAGCAGCGTGTCGGCTGTCTTAGGGTCTTGCTCTTGCAGTCATGTTGTCCTATACGCGCGCTTGTTGAAGCGAGGGAACACTCGCACACATGAGCAGGGTCGGAACTTCCGGCCCTGTTTTCGTGTATTCGACCAACCGAAACAAAGACCCGTGGAGACAACCACGCGGCCAGATATAAAAACCGAAGGAAACTGAAAGCCACATGGCAAACACAAGCATGGAAGAATTCGAAGCACTTT
This sequence comes from uncultured Paracoccaceae bacterium, assembly GCA_938038825.1. Classification (GTDB taxonomy): domain Bacteria; phylum Pseudomonadota; class Alphaproteobacteria; order Rhodobacterales; family Rhodobacteraceae; genus Aliishimia. Next base: position 5,187 of record CALHST010000296.1, read on the forward strand.
TGCAAGAAAGCTTCGAAATGGACACGCCCGAAGAGGGTTCTGTTGTCAAAGGTAAGGTACTTGCTGTTGAAGCGGGCCAAGCCATCATCGACGTCGGCTACAAAATGGAAGGCCGCGTTGATCTGAAAGAATTCGCAAACCCAGGAGAAGCACCAGACATCGCCATCGGCGACGAAGTCGAAGTGTACCTGCGCGCGGCTGAAAATGCCCGCGGCGAAGCGGTTATCTCTCGCGAGATGGCCCGCCGCGAAGAAGCGTGGGATCGTCTGGAAAAAGCATATGCGGGTGACGCACGTGTTGAAGGCGCGATCTTTGGTCGTGTCAAAGGCGGCTTCACTGTTGATCTGGGCGGCGCAGTTGCGTTCCTTCCCGGTTCACAAGTGGATGTACGCCCTGTGCGTGATGCGGGCCCATTGATGGGTCTGAAGCAGCCGTTCCAAATCCTGAAAATGGACCGTCGTCGGGGCAACATCGTTGTGTCACGTCGTGCCATTCTGGAAGAGTCTCGTGCCGAACAGCGCGCAGAAGTCATTGGCAACCTGACCGAGGGTCAGAATGTCGACGGCGTGGTCAAGAACATCACCGAATATGGTGCGTTTGTTGACCTTGGCGGCGTAGACGGTTTGTTGCACGTGACAGACATGGCATGGCGCCGTGTGAACCATCCTTCGGAAATCTTGACAATCGGCGAGACCATCAAGGTACAAGTCATCAAGATCAACAAGGAAACACACCGTATTTCCTTGGGTATGAAGCAACTGCAAGAAGATCCGTGGGATCTGGTTGGCGCGAAGTATCCGTTGGAATCTACGCACACAGGTCGCGTGACCAACATCACCGATTACGGTGCCTTTGTTGAGCTTGAGCCCGGTGTTGAAGGTCTGGTGCACGTATCCGAGATGTCTTGGACCAAGAAAAACGTACACCCTGGCAAGATCGTGTCCACCTCGCAAGAAGTGGAAGTCATGGTTCTGGAAATCGACGGTTCCAAGCGTCGCGTTTCCCTTGGTCTGAAACAGACCATGCGCAATCCATGGGAAGTATTCGCTGAATCGCACCCAGAAGGCACGCAAGTGCAGGGCGAAGTCAAAAACATCACCGAATTCGGTTTGTTTGTTGGCTTGGACGGCGACATCGACGGTATGGTTCACCTGTCCGACTTGTCCTGGGACGAGCGCGGCGAAGAAGCGATCCAGAACTATCGCAAAGGCGACATGGTTGATGCCGTGGTGTCCGAAGTGGATGTTGAAAAAGAGCGTATCTCTCTCTCCATCAAAAACGTTGGCGGCGACAAGTTCGCAGAAGCGGTTGGCGGCGTGAAGCGCGGTTCGATCGTGACTGTAAACGTGACCTCCATCGAAGACGGTGGCGTGGAAGTGGAATACGAAGGCATGAAGTCCTTTATCCGCCGCTCCGATCTGTCGCGTGACCGTGCAGAGCAACGCCCTGAGCGTTTCTCGGTTGGTGACAAGGTGGACGTGCGCATCACAAACGTGGATGCAAAAGCCCGCCGTCTTGGCGTGTCGATCAAAGCACGTGAGATTGCAGAAGAGAAAGAGGCCGTCGAACAGTATGGCTCCTCTGACTCCGGCGCATCCTTGGGTGATATCCTCGGCGCAGCTCTTAAAGGCGACGACGAATAAGTCGACCTAATTGGACAGTGAACAACGGAAAGGCCTCGCATTGCGGGGCCTTTTTTCTTATGCGGACGCGTGTCATGTGATGGTGGCAAGGCTGCGATTGCAAAGCCTGTCTTGTAATGTCGAAATGCATTGAATTTGCTTTTCTTGGTCAATGCGCGTTCAAGGCCGCCTGTAAATCTCCCAGATGCGCCTCGTAGTTTTTCCACTTGTCCAATGACCTGTTGTAAATTTTCTCACGAACTTGAATTACGCTGGCGGTTCGGAGACTACGTTTGTTGTTCTGGAACGCCATACAGGCAGGATCCCA
>CALHST010000297.1 GCA_938038825.1 uncultured Paracoccaceae bacterium
GAGTTGGGTTGGGAACTGCATCACCCCATGGAAATGCAGAATTACCTGTGGGACCAATTAATGGTCGCAGGCGAAAAGCACGGAATGAAGCTGGTTGGTGGCCGCGCTCAGAACTGGCTGCGGCAAGAAAAATCCTATCGCGCGTTTGGTACTGAACTGGGCCGCGATGCGACGCCGCTGGAAGCCGACCTGCCCCGCTTTGTGGATCTGTCCAAAGATTTCCATGGCAAAGCGAAGCTGGAAGAAACCGGCATCCGTTCCCAATGTGTGACTTTGCTGATCGACGGACCTGCGGATGCGGATCCTTGGGGGCGCGAGGCGCTGTATGATGGCGACACGAAAGTTGGGCGTTTGACTTCGGGCGGCTATTCTGTGGTTTTCGAAAAGTCGATTGGCATGGGTTATGTTCGTGCAGATCTGGCCGTACCGGGAACCAAGTTGAAAGTGCGCATGCAACGTCAGCTTTGGGAGGCCGAGATTGTCGAAGACAGCCCGTATGACCCCAAGAATGAAGTGATCCGCAAAGACGGGTAAACACAACACTGGCGTAAAATTGATAACCGTACACCTAAAGTCTTGTTTGCGATAAACCTGACCGGTGGTATCGATGGTAATCTAACAAAGGAGAAGAGCCATGGCTTGGAGCAAACCTGTTGCCCGTGAAATCAAGTGCGGCATGGAAATCAACATGTACGGCCCCGGTGAAGACGATGACCGTGGCGCTGAGCGCGACGTCATCTAAGTCCGCGGAAATACATGCAAATTTTAGTCCTTGGGGCGGCTGCCGGTGGCGGGCTGCCCCAATGGAATTGCGGCTGTGAAAACTGCGCGGATGCCCGCAGCGGACAGCTTCAGCCAGCCACACAATCCTCTATCGCAGTCTCGCCAGATGGCGAATCATGGGTTCTTTTGAACGCATCACCGGATATTGGTGTTCAGCTGCAGCGAATTCCACAGATGCACCCGCAGTCCTTACGGGGATCGCCGATCACGTCTGTGGTGCTTACTAATGGCGACATTGACCACATTGCTGGCCTTTTGACTTTGCGCGAAAAGACCCCGTTTACGCTGCATGCGACACACAGCGGGATGGAGATCATCAACACAAACACTGTGTTTGGAGTGTTGGACAGCGCACTTGTTGAGCGTGAAACCATTGAACTGGACGTGCCTTTCACGCCCTTGCCTGATCTTACGATCACCCCGTTTTCTGTACCTGGCAAAGTTGCGTTGTTTCTGGAAGGGGACGATCTGAACCTTCAGGAAGTTGGCGAACAAACTGTTGGGTTGATGCTTGAAACCCCGGCCGGGCGGGCTGCCTATATCCCCGGATGCGCAGCGCTTCCCGATTGGTTGATGGATACCATTCAAGATGTTGACCTACTGATGTTTGATGGCACTGTCTGGCATAACGACGATATGGAACGCACAGGTACAGGCAAAAAGACCGGTCTGCGGATGGGGCATATCCCGATCAATGGGCCCGAAGGGTCATTGGTACGACTAAAGGACCTGAATGCGCGCAAGGTGTTTTTGCATATCAATAACACCAACCCCATTTGGCAACCTGCCCGACCAGAACGGGCTGCGGTGCAAGATGCCGGGTGGGAAATTGCCTTTGATGGAATGGAACTCAGTCTATGAACCAGCACGCGCCCAGCCGTGAGATGTTCGAAGCGCGCCTGCGTCAGATCGGTGACGATCGCTATCACGACAAGCACCCGTTTCACCATCTTTTGCATTCCGGCGGCTGCAACGAGGATCAGGTGCGCGCGTGGGTCATTAACCGATACTACTATCAATCGCGCATCCCCATGAAAGACGCGGCGTTTCTGAGCCGGGTCGAGGATCACAACCTTCGCCGCATCTGGCGCAGCCGCATCGAAGACCATGACGGGACAACAGCCGGTACAGGCGGCATCGAACGTTGGCTGAAACTGGCAGAGGGCGTTGGGCTTGATCCCGATTATGTCGCCTCGGCCAAAGGGGTTTTGCCCGCCACACGGTTTGCAGTAGATGCCTATGTGCGGTTTGTCCGTGACCAACCCTTGTTGCCCGCTGTGGCCTCGTCTTTGACAGAACTTTTTGCGCCTAAGATCCACAAAGACAGGATCGCGGGGCTGTTGGAACACTACGAATTCGCGAATTCCGACACGATTTCATACTTTCAACACCGCTTGACCGAAGCCCCCAAAGATGTGGCCTTTGGTTTGGGCTGGGTGCTGGATCATGCCGTGTCCCAAGCCGATCAAGATGCGGCTGCACGCGCGTTGACGTTCAAAACCGAAGTGCTGTGGGCGCAACTTGATGCCTTGTATTCCGCATACGTGGCACCTGCCCGCATCCCACCCGGTGCTTGGCACCCGACCGAGGGCCTTTTGTGATCCACCCCTCGGACATTCCCACATTGCCACGCGGCGTGCGCACGCATTTTGACACTGTGCGCAAGACGGACGTTTTGTTGGGGCCGGAACGGGTGTTGATGTTGGATCAAATCGGATCTGCAGTCTTGTCCCGCGTCGACGGGGCTCAATCAGTGTCTGTAATTTCTGCGGACCTTGCTGCCGTTTACGATGCCCCCCAAGATGTGATCGAACCCGATGTGATCGCCTATCTGCAAGACCTTGCAGACAAACGGCTTTTGGATGTGCGCCATGGCTAACCCGCCACTCGCAATGTTGGCAGAACTGACACATAGATGCCCGTTGTCTTGTCCCTATTGCTCCAATCCCACGGAACTTTTGGCCAAAGACACCGAATTATCAACAGACCAATGGCGCGATATTTTCCAACAGGCTGCTGATCTGGGTGTTTTGCAACTGCATTTGTCTGGCGGCGAACCTGCGTCCCGCACGGATATCATCGAGCTTGTGGTCGCCGCGCGTGAGGCCGGTCTTTACACCAACCTCATTACCTCTGGCATCGGCCTGACCCCCAAAAGGTTAGAGGCGTTGGACAAGGCGGGCCTTGATCATGTGCAATTGTCGCTGCAAGGCGTTACGGCTGCGATGGCCGACCGGATCGGCGGGTACAAAGGCGGTTTTGATCGCAAAATGCACGTGGCCGATCACATCGCGCGCATTGGCTTTCCACTCACGTTGAATGCCGTCATGCACCGGGCCAATTTGGACGATCTGCCTGCGACAATAGACATGGCGTTGCGCCTTGGTGCCCGCCGGATCGAAATTGCCTGTGTTCAGTTCCAAGGCTGGGCCTTGACCAACAGATCCGCGTTGCAACCAAGCCGCGCCCAAGTTGATGCAGCAAAACGCGTTGTGAAAGATGCGATCGAGCGGCTCAAAGGTGATCTTGTAATCGATTTTGTGCCCCCCGATTACTACTCAGACTTTCCCAAAGCCTGCATGAACGGGTGGGGTTCCACGGGTTTGAACGTGACGCCAGATGGTACTGTTTTGCCCTGTCATGCAGCCGCCACCATTCCACATCTGACGTTCGAAAAAGCAACAGACCGTCCGCTGGCCGAAATCTGGAACGATGGCCCCGCCTTCAATGCCTATCGCGGGACGGATTGGTTGCCAGACCTGTGCCAAAGCTGCGAACGCAGGGACATCGACTTTGGCGGCTGCCGGTGTCAGGCCATGGCCGTGCTGGGTGATGCATCCGCAACCGATCCGGTTTGTCGGAAATCTGCGGGGCGCGCTGTGTTGGATAATCTGCTCGCGCAGGAAGAGACACCCACAATCGACGTTCCGGACTACGTCTATCGTAAGCTTTAAAGCCCTTCGCCACGTGGCACGCGCGACAAAAACGCGCCAATATTATCGCGGCTAAGAGGTTTGTGACGCAGCCGAACGCCAAGCGTTCGGCACGCGGACAAAAGTTGCGTCGATCGGTCTGCAGAAATAATTTCCATCGGGACATCGCCGTAACGCGCGCGCAGCTGTGGCACCAAATCGACACCCGACATGCCATCGCCAAGCTGATAATCCAGCAAAAAGCAATCCGGGACGATCCCCATATCTTCGATCAGTTCCAGTGCTTCTTCCGCGCTTGGGAAGTGAACCACCTCGGATCCAAAGGCTTCTACAACCAATGAAATGCTTTGTGCCAAATCTTCGTCATTTTCCACCAGCCCAACAACCAGCCCGTCCGTGCGCCCTGCTCGCGCATGAGGCTGATCTGTCGTCGACGGAGCGGACGCCACAGCGCTGTCAATCAGAATAGAAAAACACGTGCCGACCCCGGGTTCGGACCAAAGGTGCAGCTGATGGCCCAGCATTTTACAGGCCCGTTCGACAATCGCCAATCCTAGACCCAAGCCTTCGCTGCCACCACTATTGGGCCCAAGTTGCTGGAATTCTTGGAAGATGCGCTTTTGGTCTGCTTCCGCAATTCCGGGCCCCTGATCCCAAACCTCAATCCGCGCGGCGCGACCAACCCGGCGCACACCAACCAGAATTTTGCGTCCTGTGGTGTAACGTACAGCATTGCTGATGATGTTTTGTATAATCCTATGCAGGTAAACCCCGTCACTTTCTACGCGGATCTGGGCGGGTATCACGCGCAAGTCCAACGATTTTGACGCCGCTATGGGCGCGAATTCATCCGCCAACGCCTGAAGGATGCTGCCCAAATTGACAGGGGCCACTTCGAACACGGCCAAACCCAGATCCAGTTTCGAGATATCCATGAGCGCGCCGATGATGGCTTCGGCACTGGCCAGCGCAGAGGTGGTTTTGTGGACCAATGCCCGGTCTTCCGGGTTGGGCAAACGATCCTCTAACGCCGACGCGTACAGCTTGGCCGCAGACATCGGCTGCAACAAATCATGACTGGCCGCCGCGACAAAGCGCGTCTTGGACGCATTGGCGCGGCGCGCATCATCCAAGGCTTTGCCGACCTCGATCGTGCGTTCGATAACCCGGCGTTCCAGCGTTCCGTTCAATTCACGCAGCGCGTCTGATGTCTGCCGTTCTTCGGTGATGTCCGTGAAACTGAACACAAATCCCCGGTCCGGCATTTCCTGCGCAAAGACGCTATAAATCAGATCCCCGGCAGTCCGGACTTCGAAACTTAACGGGGCACGACCCGCGCGGCTTGCAGCCCACTCCAACAGATCAATGTCCGATGTCATGCGCTGGAACAGAAACACCCGTTCCAGGCGCACCATAAGATCTTCGAAACGAAGCCCCCGGAATTGGTCCCCGATTGGGCGTTCCAAAAGTCGTTCCATTTGCTGGTTCCAGCCAACGAGACAATTGTCGCGATCAAAGATGCAGACCCCTTGGTTCAAGTGATCCAGCGTTGCGCGCAGCATCAAAGCCTGTTGATTGACCAGCTTGTCCCGTTCACGTCGTTCAAGGCGCATAATCTCGGTGACATCCGTTTGAAGAATGACCGTTCCGCGCGTACCCGTGCGATGTTCACTAACCTGCAGCCAACGATTTTCCAGCAGACGCACATTGAACACCACGTGGTCCTTGCGATGCAGCTTCAATCGCGTGTCGAGCCAATCGTCCGGTGTTTCGCCAGACGACCAATCAAGAGCAGCACTTTCGCTGACCAACCGGACATAGGTTTGAAAATCAGTTCCAGGCGCCAAGGGACGGCGCACATCCGGCAGATCAAGACAAAATCGGCTGTTAAACAGCACCAGCCGGTCGTCGCTGTCAAACAGAGCAAACCCTTCGTCAATCGTTTCGATGGCCTCGGCAAGGTTGCCCCGGGCGACTTCTGCTTCTTTGTTGGCAATTGCGATATGCGCGTTGGATTCGTGCAACAAATCGAGCGTGCGTTCCAGATCAGCTGTGCGTTGGCGGACTTGCTCTTCCAAAAGGGCCGCGCGTTCGAACTGTGCATAGGCCATACCAGCTTGATCCGGGCTTTGCTCCGCCCGTTTAATCAGCGCTTCGGTGATGCGCATCAACTTTTCGTTTTGCCGCTCAAGACTGTCAGACGGGTCTATCAAATCCATGGGCAAGGGCCCTTACTCAACCGGATTGACCAGCATCACGCCGGTCATCGTCTGGTTCACATGTAACGGGCCAATCTGTTCGCCATAGGTGGAAAACCCCACAACGCGGTTGCGCGCAAGAACGTCAGACACCGCCCGGAACTGTTGTTTTTGCGATGCCTCCATGCGGCGCAACAAACAATCACAGGCAAATACATCCACCTCTCCGCGTCCTGCACTCATGCTGGACAGTTCTTCCTCAAGGTGGTCCGCCATGTCATGTGGTGTCGCCACATTCAGAACCATGCCTTCATCAATGGCAGCAAAGAAAACCAATTCACCGTTTTCATTGACCCGCTGAATAGCCCGCACGTGATGGGTATCCCCCAGGCGCACCACAACCGGGTGTGCAGCAAAGGTGAATTCATCCAGTTGGTCCGGGTTCTTGTTCACAATCCGCGCATATTCGCGGGCGGCAGGTTCCGCGTTGATTTCTTTGACAATGCGCGCTTCGGGATCTGCGCTGGTCACAATCATCTTGCGGTCAGTGGGTTCCAGATGATTCAGGCTAAAGACTCTTGTTTCGCAATCAGTGCGCACAAAAGTCAGAATTGCTTTGGCGCTGTGAAGGTTGCGCCCATGGGCTAAATAAGTTTGCTCAAATCGGGTGCCATCCCCTGAAGATCCCCCAAAAATGGGCCACTCCCCCATTCCCGGCGCTATACTGGCCGCCAGAATATCCTCTTGCCGGGACAATCCATCGACCAGCAAAAAGCCAAATCCATTGGGTTTGTCAGGGTGTCGGCCCGACAATTGTGTCCGTTCTTGCACCAACCGATCCACCAAGGCTTGCGTATCAAGATCCGCCAAATCCTCGATCACCACAGATCGGGTCACGAAATGCGCCTTGGGCAATGCAATCACCACAGACCGCGCGTCTTCATAGCCGTCTGATCCGATCTGACCGGCCGTTGTGCACCCCGTTATCGACAGGTCCGAAAACGCATCATCTGCCGCCGCACAAATGGCTTCCAACTCTGCTTTGTTCACCGCGAAGACAAACACATGTGCAGGATCCGCGGCGCTCAACGCATTGCGCAGAACGCCCGAAAGATCCTGTTGGTCCGTGTCAATGTAAACGGTGGTCAAAAGCCGAGAGGCCACGCCGCCCTCAGCGGCAATGCGACACGCATTGTCCTCAATCATATTGAAGTGCCTCCCTATCTGGAAGGATAAGACTATTCTTGATGATCAGGCAAGATGGACGCGAATTTAGCTTGCTGCGCGACCAGAACAGCTTGCGTCCGGCTTTGCACGCCAAGTTTGCGCATAATGGCCGTTACATGCGCTTTTACAGTTGTTTCCGCGATGGACAGGTCAAAAGCGATCTGTTTGTTCAGTTTGCCTTCGCAGATCAACTGCAAAATGCGCGACTGCTGGGCGGTCAATAGGGACAGCCGTTCGACCGCTTCGGGGCCATCTTTCGCAGTTTGCTCTTCTGCATCTGCGAAGTTCGGGGGCAAAAACGTCCCGCCATCCCGAATCCGCCCAATGGCCTCTTCGAATACGGACCGTGGGCTATGTTTCGGGACAAACCCCGAGGCCCCAGCCTTGAGCACTGACGCCACAATGCGATTATCACTCATCGAGGAAACCACAATCAGCGGAGTCTTGGGCATCATCCGGCGCAGCTTAAGAATTCCGTCCAAACCGGACACATCCGGCAAATTCAAATCCAGCGCAATCAGGACCGGAGGCTCGTTTTGTTCCAAAATCCCAAGGGCGGTTTCCAGCGTGTCGGCTGTTTGTACGTCTGTTTTCGGGATCACACTGCGCAGCGTCAATTCCATAGCGTCGCAAAACAATGGATGATCATCGACAACCAGAATCCAGTCTGTTTGCATCATTTGGGTCCAGTCCCGCGTGGTGTTCAATACGTCGACGCTCATAAGAACAATCTATGGCAAAGACACACAAGACGTAACTGTCCATTGGTCTCAGCCCCTGCTGGAGTTGTTCGGGTCAAACAACAAGAAAGGGCGCCCAATACGGACGCCCTTTCAGAATTGCTCTGGTGTCAGAAGCTTAGTTGTTGCTTGCCAACTGACGTGGCAAACGGAAGGTCCAAAGCGTACCACCTTGGTTCAGGTAGCTCACTTTCTTGGCAACCTCACCGCCCCACAATGGAACAGCGCCGCCCCAACCGGAAATCACGGTGACGTATTGCTCGCCATCTTGTTCCCACGTCACAGGCTGACCCACGATCCCAGAACCAGTCTGGAAGGACCACAGTTTCTCACCGCTCTCGTCATCAAGGGCAATGAACTCGCCTTCGGGCGTGCCATAGAACACCAGTCCACCAGCCGTTGTCATAACACCGGACCAAAGCGGAGCCTCGTTTTTGACTTCCCACTTGATGTCGCCGGTGTCCGGGTCAATCGCCTTCAAAGTGCCGATGTGATCATCGTAGTTCGGCTTGATGGTAAAGCCCGCACCCAGATAAGCGGCACCTTTCTTATACGTGATCGGCTCGTTCCAGATATCCATGCCCCATTCGTTGGACGGCACATAGAAGTTTCCGGTTTTCTGGCTAAACGCCATTGGCATCCAGTTTTTGCCACCCAAGAACGATGGTGATGCAAAAATCACATCGCCTTTTTTGCCATCAGCCGACGCTGCTGGATCGCCGGGACGGTTGTCTTCGACAAAGATCGGACGACCATTTTCGTCCAAACCAGAGGCCCAGGTCATGTCCTTAACAAACGGAACACCGCGAACAAATCCGCCGTCTTCGCGGTTCAGAACATAGAAGAAGCCGTTCCGGTCAGCCGTGGCCCAGCGTTTTTCACCACTGCGACTTGTGTAAGCCACCATCTCGTTGACGCCGTCATAATCCCAGCCTTCACGCGGCGTTGTTTGGAAGTGCCACTTGATATCGCCGTTTTCCGGGTTGATCCCGATCCGGGAAGCCGCAAACAAGTTGTCGCCTTCTTTCCCTTCGGGGTTACCCGCAGCACGCAACCACGAATTCCAAGGCGCGGGGTTGGACGTGCCAAAGACAAGCGTGTCCGTTTCGATGTCATAGGATCCACCCAGCCATGTCGACGCACCACCGGTTTTCCACATATCACCTGGCCACGTTTCATTCAGCGTGCCGGACATTGTGGATTGTTCACCTTTATAGGTGCCATAGTACCCTTCGATGGTTGGACGTGTCCAAACCAATTCGCCGGTTTCAGCATCGCGCGCTTGGACTTCACCCACGATCCCGAATTCACCACCCGAGTTCCCGGTAATCACAAGGCCATTCACGACCATCGGTGCCGCAGTATAGGAATAGCCCGCTTTGTAATCTTCGATCTTCTTGCGCCAAACCACATCACCGGTTTTTGCATCAAGTGCCACGATGCGTGCATCCAACGTACCGAAATACACCTTGTCGCCATAAATCGCAGCGCCCCGGTTCACAACGTCACAACAAGGCAGGATGCCTTCAGGAAGCCGCGCGTCGTATTGCCAAACTTCGCGGCCCGTTTTCACGTCCAGCGCATACATCCGCGAATAAGATCCCGTGATGTACATAATGCCATCATGGATCAGCGGTTGCGTTTCCTGACCGCGTTGCTTCTCTCCGCCAAGGCTGAACGCCCAAGCAGGTACAAGGCCGTCAATGTTGTCTTTGTTCAGGATATCCAGTGGCGAATACCGCTGTAAGTGGCGTCCCATGCCGTTGGTCAAAACGTCACTGGTCGACGCCGTATCCCCTGCCAGCATTTCGTCCGTGACACCTTCAGCATGTGACATGCCGGTTGCCAAAACGCCAATAACCGCAGCTTTGATGAACATGTTCATCGCAATCCTCCCTTTGGTTGCACTGAGACGCACCCGTAGAGTCGGGTGCTGTTCTGCGCTTACTATCCGTAGAATTCTGCAGCCCTGATATTGGCCAATGGTCGTATTGGACTGTGTTGCGCACCCTTTCGACCAAAGTGCGCATTCCGCAAGTGGTCTGCGTTTGTTAACAATCCCTGGGGAGGACGTCGTTATGCGTTTGAAAACTGTACTTTTTGTGTCAGCGATGGCAGCGGCACCGTTGACTGCGTGGGCTGCGGAATGGGATGGGCGTCGTGTATTGCTGGAAACAGCAGATGGCCAACAGATCGAAATCGCGACTTTGTCTGGTGGGCCAAAAGGCTATTCAGTCACGATGAATGACGCAGCTTTCAGTGATCATTTCCTGTCCATGCGTCCCTTCAAATGCGTGGAAGGGCCAGAAAAAACGTGGTGCCATGTTCCCTACCCCTATGACATCAACCGCACCGCAGAAAGCGATCTGACCGATCTGGAATATGACTTTTTGTTCGTTTGGAAGGGCAAGACCGAATACGGCATCGATATGTGGAACGGGGTTTACTACCTGCTAGAACCCGAGGGCGACGCGTTTGTTGGTCGACTGCACGAGATGAATATGGATATTCTTGCTGCCCCGCCTGATGACGGCAATTTGCGCCCGGTCCGGGATGTCGACTTGGAAGAAAGTGACCCCGAAAGCCATTGGCTGCCTGTGCTTCGGATCACGGACTAGCGGTGCTCAGAAATCAAAAAGGGCCTTTTGCTTGTACATCATCAGGCAGCCACGTTTCATGGATATGATGCCAAAGGATTGAGGGCTGAACATCCATCAAAGCTGACGAGATCCGCCCCGTTTTCGTAGTTTGATCTGGCCCAGCACCAGTTTGCCATTCGGTATAGGTCACCAAAGCAGTCGTCCCTATACGGTGTTCGATCTGCACGTCGCGGACTTGAATACGGATTTTGGGATTGCAGCCATAGCTTTTTTGAAACGCCGCCCGAAAATCAGCTTTTCCAAGAGTTCGCCCCCCTGTGGATACAAAAACCATATCATCGCTCATATGCGATAAGAACCGAAAATCCAGTTGATCTTGGTCGATGGATCCATTGAACCACGCTTCGAAAAAAGCATGCAGGTCTTCGATTTCAAGGCGTACCGTATCAGTCAATCTGTCCATTTTTCAGTCCATCGTTACGAGTGGTGTATGCCATTCAGCCCCACATGATCAGCGGTGACGTGCCATCCCGCGTGCAGGATCATATCCCCAGACAGCGGCCCCAAGCAGCAGAACTGTCCACCCAAAGCTCCACCCAAAAGCCGCGAGGTTCATATCTGAATAGAGAGAAAAACGGATCATTTCGACGACATGTGTAAACGGATTGACCGCACAAATATCACGCAGCAAGGTCGAGCTTTCTGCCATTTTCCACAGCGGATACAGTGCAGATGACAAAAAGAACATTGGGAAGATCACAAAATTCATGACGCCCGCGAAATTCTCTAGCTGCTTGATAAAACTGGACAATAATAACCCCAATGCCCCCAGCATTACACCTCCCAGAACAAGGCTTGGGAACACCAACACGTACCCCCACGGCTCCATCGTGATCCCAAACAGCCCTGCAATCAGCAGGAATGTATAAACCTGTAATATCGAAATAGTGGTGGACGCCAACAGGCGGCTTAACAACAACCACCAACGCGGAAAGGGGCTGGTCAAAAGCAGACGCATCGAGCCCATTTCACGATCATAGACAAGGCTAAGCGAGCTTTGCATCCCATTGAACAACAGGATCATCGCACACAGGCCCGGTACGATGTAAACTTCGTAGGTGATATAGGTTTGATAGGGCGGCGTGATGGACAGGCCCAAAGCCGCGCGGAATCCGGCTGCAAATACCAGGAGCCACACCAAAGGACGGACCAACGCTGCGATAAACCGTTCCCTTTGATGGATAAACCGCAGAAATTCGCGGGCCACGATGGCGCGCAGGACGACGATGGCCGGGTTCATGCGTTTGCTCCGGTCACGTTCAGGAAATGGTCTTCCAAACTACGTTCACCGCGAATGTCAGCGGCTGCCCCATCCGCCACAATCTGACCTCGATGCAAGATCAACAGATGGTCTGTATCGCGAATTTCGTCCGTCAGATGCGTGGCCCATAAGACCGTAAGGCCTTGATTTGCAAGCGCATGCACGTGTTCGGTTATGGTGGCGCGCGTCGCGGCGTCCAAGCCAACGGTGGGTTCATCCAACAGCAAGACTTCGGGATCGTGCAACAAGGATCGCGCGATCTCGGTGCGGCGTCGATGGCCGCCATTCAGGCTTCGTACACGTTCATCTGCGCGCTCTGCCATGTCCAGACGGGCAAGGCATTCGGTGATGCGGATTTCGACCGCTGCGCCACTTAGCCCATGTAAGGCCGCGAAATATCTGAGGTTTTGGCGCACCGACAAATCCAGATCCAATGTCGGTTGCTGAAACACGACGCCCAGTTTGGCAAGCGCTTTGCCGGGATCGGCGCCCAGATCATGCCCGGCCATTTCGATGCGACCCTGACGGCTGACTAGCAACCGTGTCAGCAATGAAAACAGCGTGGATTTCCCGGCCCCATTTGGCCCCAGAAGCGCACAAAAACGCGCCTTGGGGATGTCAAAACTGACATCTTTCAACGCCTCTTTCGCGCCGTAACGAAAGCCAAGACCCGATGCGCTTAGTCCGGCGCTCATCTTATGAGACGCTTATTCAATAGTAATTTCAAGACGTTGTGTTTCTCCGGTAGAGCCAGGGATCTTCATGTAATAGCGGCCTGGCTTGATCGCGACAAAACCTATTTCCATTTCACCCGCTTCGTCAAATTCGATGCTGTCCAAACCCAACGGGCGAATTTCCAGACCCTCAACAACGATTTCGTCGATCCAGATCGCGCGGAAAAATTCCGGCCCAACAAGCGCCAATTCTGCACTGCCATCGCCCTGAATTTCGAACTCGTAATAGGTGCCGGATTTCAGCACCCACGGAGCCGAAGTGAGTGGAATGCCCGCGCCTAATTGGATGGGTTCAAGGTCTTCTTTGTTCTTGCCAGACAACAATCCTGCCAAACCAAAACTGGGTTTGGCATCATCGTCATCGGCGAATACTGGCCCCGAAATCAACGCGGTGGCGATGAGTGCAGAAATGAAATGGCGCATCCGGTATCCCTTTGATTTTTCTGTCTGTATTTTGTCAGTGTTTTGTCTGCAAACTGTGGGTGCAAAACAGATTATGATCCTGTTGGCCGGAAAGCGGCCCCCCAGGGGAAACGCCCCACTTTGATCGAACGCAGCGCCTTGCGTTTGGCAACGTCGATCACGGTCACGTCGCCGGACACCCCATTTGTGGTGAAGGCCAACGTGCGGTCCGCGTTAAAGTCCATGTGCCATACGCGCCGCCCCACTAAGATGTAGTCTTCGACTTTGTAAGTTTCGGCATTCACAACCGCCACGTGGTTCGAAGGGCCAAGAGCGACAAGCGCGTGTGTGTCACCCGCCGTCATCTCAAAACCAACAGGTTGCACACGGTCAGGGTGTACGCCTGTAACTTCAAAGTCGATCTTGCCCTTTTCCGCCTGCGTGGCGACGTCAAAAATGGTAATGGTGCCGCCAATTTCGGAACTGACCCACAGTTCGGTGCCGTCTTTGATGAATTCCGCGTGGCGCGGACGGCTGTCGACAAGCGTGTTGGCGAACAGCTCTTGTGTTTCGGTGTCGATCCAATGCGCCATATTTGTGGTTTCCGAAGTGGTGATCGCGATTTTGCCATCAGGGCTGATCGCCATGCCTTCGGGTTCGATGCCCACATCGATTTGCGCCACAACCGTGCGGGTCTGTGTATCCACCACTGTGGTGATCGCGTCGTCTTCGTTTGCGATGTAGAGGTGCCGATCATCAGGGGCCAACACAAATTGCTCGGGATCCTCGCCCGAAGGCAATTCATGCAGCACCCGCCCGGTTTCAGGGTCAATCACCTGCACTGTGTCGCTGTCCGAGGCGCAGACATAAAGAACCGAATAATCCTTGGAAAAGGTGATCCCCCGCGGACGTTCACCCACGTCGATGGTACGCACGACTTCCATCGTCTCGATGTCGATCACGCTGATGGTGTCGTCCTTTTCGTTGGTCACCCAGATTTCATCACTCATGGCCAGTTGCGGCGCTGTGGCCACCGCAACAGATGTCAGCAAAGCGGCAAGAGACTTGAAGCGTCGGGCCATGGGTCCAGTCCTTTTCTTGTCAGATCAGTTGAAAGCAGTGCAGGTCGCTTCGGGCGCGTCGATGCCCAGAGTGTCGAGTTCTGTGCGCTGATGCAAGTAACCGGGTAACGGCGCTTGTGCGACCACCGCGGACCGGGTGACCAACGGTATGGGTTGGCGCATCTGGCCGTTCCAGCTGCGAAACGATTGCGGACGCCCTTTGAAGCCTGCGAGTTCGAATTCATCAGACAGCATATAGGCACGCAGCGTTGCCGGATCGGTTGACTTTGTCCGCGTCACAGCCTCGCCAATGGCGCGCATGGCAGCCCATGCGGCGTAATCGCGCGCAGTCATGTCCCGCGCGGCCAGATCTGTGAAACGGCTGTGCAGTTGTGCCGCCCCCCATTGTTCCACCACTGGGGACCACGCTGTCGGGATTAGGCCTTCGGACCCTGCGATCGGACGCGGCTCCCACGTGTTATAGGCAATGTAGCGGGCAAAATCATTGGCCACATCTGCGACCAACAACAGGTCATGATCGGGCAAATCTTGGGTAAAGAGTGGGACCTCTTGCGCAGCATTGCGGCGCATATCAGCGTCAAATTCCCACAATTTGCCATCGCCTAGTTTCATGCCGAACTTGGTCGCACTGGCGCGCAAGGCTTCGGCCCACACTGTATCCCTGGGCGCGGCCCCTTGGATCATGGCAAGGTCTTCCCAACGTTTCAGCCGCGCGAATTGCATCAGCGCGTCTGCCTTCATCGCATCACTGGGCAGCGTATGGAACAGGTTGGCGCGACATGACCCCGCACGCAACGCCACGTCTGATGCGCTTGAGTTGAACAAAACAGCAGATTGCGCCTGAGGCAGATCCGCGATTTTCAGCAGGCTTTCCGCCGTGGCATCCAGAATAAGGAATGGAGAGACTGCAAGGGCGGCTGTTGCGGCTGCGGTCGGATCAGTGTCTTTTGGAACCTCAACAATGTCGAGCCTATAGGTTTGGCCCAGAAACCGGCCCGTGGTTTGGTTGTCTTCCAATCCCAACGCGGCGCCTGCCCGCCCGCGATCTTCGGGGATTGGGTCCAGGTTCGATAAAACGGGCCGCTCAGGTTCCACATGACGCAGCCAAGTCACGGTGATGTCCATGGTCTCGGCCACCGCAGCCATCGGCATTGCGCACACGGCAAGTGCGGCGCACAGATGTCGGATCATAGAGTGTCTCTCCTTTGCGGTGAAGTTAGGCAGCTGTTCATGCATCGCTATTAGACGAAAGTCGAAAACAACAGGATTGAAACAGTTTGTCGCCCCCACCAAGGTCGAACTAGTGTGACTTTGGTGGCTAGGCTACACCGCAATTGTACCGATGTGGGAGGACAATCGACATGTTCCGTTTAACTTTGACTGCACTGCCGTTGGCATTCGCAACAACCATGGTTTTGGCACATGGCGATGTGACGCCGCAGCCCGTTGATACAACTGTGCTGCCCGATGTGGGCGACGAATGGTTGACCGAAAATCCTTATCGCGCTGAGACCGCTGGACAAGACGTTTGGCAAGCGGCCGTCGAAATTGGCGCCTCCGGTTACAATCAGAATTGCGCGCGATGTCATGGGCTTGAAGTGATTTCCGGCGGTTTGGCACCAGACCTGCGGTTTCTTGAGGCCGAAGAATATGGCGACGAATGGTATGTCGAGCGGTTTACAGTTGGTTATACGCAAAACGGGGTCACCAAGATGCCCGCATTTGGTGACCTTTTGGGTCAAAAAGCAGCCTGGGCGATCCGCACCTATATCGAAACACGCCCAGATCAGGACATGGTTGACGAACGCGCCGACGAACTGCGCGCCATGCGGGATCAGTTCCTGGCCTATGTCGATGATTCAACGGGCGCAGACCCCGATGCAATCAAGGCACGCCTGACTGTCTTGGCCGGAGAGATTGACACTCTGTCAGGTGCCGCAGTGGCCGACAGTATCGCCTTTCGTGCCAGTAATGTCGTGGACGGAACCGCCAACGGATACAAAAAGGCAGCCGAAATGCTCACTATCGGCTTGTCAGCGGCCAACTAAACGCCAAGTCTAGCGCCATGCGTATTTTGTCCATAATCGCGGCGCTCACCGCCGCACTCGCCTTCAGCCCGGTATCCGCGCAATCCAACGATCCCTGTGCCGACTACACACCGCAACCCAAACCACAGAACGCTGCTCGCGACATTGTTGGGCAAGAGTTGGACCAGATCGTTGATCAGGGACATATGCTGTTCGCAGTGTATGAAAACTACCCACCCTATTCGTGGCAAGAGGACGGTCAACCCCGCGGTGTCGACATCGACATCGCACGCTTGATTGCCGCCGATATCGGGGTGGATGCACAGTTCAACTTTGTGGCTGCCGGTGAAAATCTCGAAGCGGATTTACGCCACAATCTATGGCAAGGGGCCTTGGTTGGGGGACGTGTCGCCAATGTGATGATGCGTGTTCCATATGATTCCGCCTTTGCCTGTCGCGTGGAACAAGTGGTGTTTACGGGGCAATACGCCGATGAAAGCATCGCGATTGCCTATCGCAAAGACGCCTATCCAGACGAAAAGCCGATCCCAGCCTATTTTCGCTTTGATACAGTGGCCGTCGAAAATGACTCAATCTCAGACTTCTACCTCTCCAGTCTGGCCGGTGGACAATTGCTCGCAAACATCCGCAGGTTCAGCGATGCCGCTGGCGCTATGGACGCTCTTGCGTTGGGCGAAACCAAAGCCGCAATGGCCCCCCGCGCGCAATTGGAATTTGGCTTGACGGAAGCAATCGCTATCCACCAACCCCCATTGCCGGGCTTTTCTGTCGGGCGCTGGACCCTTGGTGTTGGGGTGAACTTCCGCTATCGCCCCTTGTCTTATGCTGTGGATGATGCCGTCCGATTTGCTTTGGAAGACGGGCGCATTGCCCAGATTTATGAGCGCTACGGACTGAGCTTTCTCCCCCCGGTGCGCTGAATCGGATGGGGCCGCTCACGCGGCCACCTGTCCAATGGTCTAATATAATCCAACCATTCACAGGACTACCGTATCCCAAGACATAAACGAGGGAGATTGGCATGGCGCGAGTATCGATGACGGTTAACGGCCGTATGTTGAGTGGCGAGGCTGAGGGTCGGACGTTATTGAGTGTATTTTTGCGGGATGTTTTGGGTTTGACTGGGACGCATGTTGGGTGTGACACGTCG
>CALHST010000298.1 GCA_938038825.1 uncultured Paracoccaceae bacterium
TTGTATAATCTGCCCCATTGCGAAGCGCCCCGGCTTACGCTGACTGGGAAGCGCGTTCAGTCGCCCCCACAACAGCAAAGCAAATCCCGACATCCAAATCGCATGGGCCACAAATATGGCTGGAATACCCCAAGCCGCAACCAAAGGCCGCCCTAACCAGACCAGCAACGAAAACGCGACGCCGAAAAATGTGCCCCACAATGTGAGTGTAAAGCCGCGGTGACGCTGCGCAGAGAGTTGCGCGATCAACGTTGGGGCGGCCACAACAATCGCAAGGTGCGACACACCCTCTAGGATCCGCAAGGCCAGCATAATCCAGAGTGGCGGCAAAAACGCCTGTAATGCAGACAAGACCGCCCCGCAAACAAGCGCCCAAATCAACGCGCGACGATACCCGGCCCGTGACACCAGCAATCCTGCAACAACCCCGAAAAGGATGCCCACAAACCCGACCACAGATACGATAAACCCAAGTCCCGCTCCAGCATTTGGATAGACTTGCGGCAATAGGTCATAAATCACACTGATTTTGGCATACTGCCCAGCAGCGCCCAGCCCGGCCCCCCAAAGAAGCAGGATCAATCCGAAAGGCGTGGCAGACTGTGATTGGGGCATAGGATCTCTATGCCTGCGCAATTGGATGATCACAACCTGCCGTGGGTGTTCGTTTGATTTGGGCTTGTAATCACCCTGCGGCCCAAGGCCTCAGCACTTAATCTGGCCGGGCTCCTCGCCGATCAGGAATGCCTGAGGCGCGCATTCCACAAGGTTGAACTCTGGCGCGTTTTCGGGATCAATCACGCCATCGGTAAAAACGGTTCCTTCGAGTTCGACGACGTTTTCAAGATCTGTACTGCTGAAATCGTTCCGGTTTTCAGAAATGACGTGCAAGCCACCCAGCATGATCGCGTGCGGCGACATTCCCGCCACAGAGACGGGCGCAAAAACATCACGCTGCGTGTTGTCTTCTTGGGCCAGCGTTTTGCTGTGCCCCGCGGCTGCGCCCAGACATAAGACCACAACCCCCATCACTGTGCTTTTGAACATTGCTCACCATTTACCAAAAAAAACATGTTGTCCGATACTTGACCGGGCAACACGACAAATTTTGGGCGACAAATGGCGCGTGTTTAGGCGTTTATGTGCGCCCTAAAAATGGATCGCCTTGTCATACGCGTCCAATGTTGCTTCGTGCATCATCTCGGACAGCGTTGGGTGCGGGAAGACTGTATTCATTAGGTCTTCTTCGGTGGTTTCAAGCTGGCGACCAACGACATAGCCTTGGATTAATTCAGTCACTTCGGCACCAATCATATGTGCGCCCAGAAGCTCGCCCGTTTTGGCGTCAAACACGGTTTTGATCATGCCCTCGGACTCACCCAAAGCAATTGCTTTGCCGTTGCCGATGAACGGGAAGCGCCCGACTTTGACGGTGTATCCTTTTTCCTTGGCTTGTGCCTCGGTAAAGCCCACAGATGCCACTTGCGGATGGCAATAGGTGCACCCTGCGATGCTTTCAGGTTTAACAGGGTGGGCATGTTTTCCTGCGATCAAGTCAGCCACCATGACACCTTCGTGGCTGGCTTTGTGTGCCAACCACGGCGCACCAGCGATGTCACCAATGGCGTACAGGCCCTCAACACCCGTGCGGCAGAATTCATCTGTGACCACGTGTGTTCGGTCAATGGTCACGCCCAGTTTTTCCAGCCCCAGATCTTCGACATTTCCGACTATGCCAACAGCCGAGATCACCGTATCAAAGTCGTGCTTTTCGACCGTACCGCCAGTTTCGATATGGGCGGTGACTTTACCTTTGCCCCGGTCCAACTGTTTGACCATGGCTTTTTGCATGATCTTCATGCCTTGTTTTTCAAACGCCTTCTTGGCAAATGCGCTGATCTCTGCGTCTTCCACCGGCAACACACGGTCCATCACTTCGACCACAGTCGTGTCTGTGCCCAAAGTATTGTAGAAGCTTGCAAATTCGATCCCAATTGCGCCCGACCCGATGACCAAAAGCTTTTTCGGCATCCGTGGTGGTTTCAATGCATGTTTGTACGTCCAGACCAGATCGCCGTCCGCCTCAAGCCCGGGAAGCTCCCGCGCCCGTGCCCCTGTTGCCAGAATGATGTTCTTGGCCGACAACGCTTCGGTGCCCTTGTCAGTTTTGACACTGACCTTGCCTTTGGCTGGGATGGTTGCCGCGCCCATAATGACCGTGACTTTGTTCTTTTTCAGAAGGTGCCCGACCCCGCCGGACAATTGCTTGGCAACGCCGCGCGACCGATTGACCACTGCGTCCAGATCATAGTCGATCTTGTCTGCCGTCAGCCCAAATTCCTTGGCCCGGTGCATCAGATGAAAGACTTCCGAAGACCGCAGCATCGCTTTGGTCGGGATACATCCCCAGTTCAAACAAATGCCGCCCAGATGTTCGCGTTCAACCACACAGACCTTCTGTCCGTTTTGTGCGGCACGAATTGCGGCCACATAGCCGCCGGGGCCTGCGCCAATTACGATCAGATCAAAGGATTGAGTTGCCATGGGGTCACGCCTTCTGCTGCGCTGCGTCAAAAATTAGTTTAGCATTAAACTAGTTTTCAACCAAGCTCAACTGGCGATAGGCGCGACAGTTATGCCGCGCCTGCATGGCCGCTAGACGCCCCTGCTCTAGCTGGCCTGTTTCATCTCAAGGCCACGCATCGTCTGACCATAGCCACCGCTCGCAAGATAGGCCTTTTCCGCCAAGGTGTCGGCCCGCGACAACGCTGCGTTGCGATACGGGAAACGGCCGAACTGACGAATAACCGCGCGATGCGCCTTGGCATGCGGTAGATTCTGTGGACCGAAATTCGGCATATGTTCTTTCATCAGACGCACGCAGCGTTCCTGATCACACAGGTTTTCAGAATGCATCAACGGCATATAGAAGAACTGGCGCGCAGGTTCGTCAATCTTCAGATCCCAACCTTTGTTCGCCGCAGATTTCGCAGCCGCCAAAGCCAGCTTATCTGACGCGAAAGCCTGTTTTGTGCCACGGAACATATTGCGAGAGAGTTGGTCGGTCAAAATAATGTAGGCAAGCGTTCCCGCAGGATACGTCAGCCACATTGAATACCGCCCGTCCATCGCGCCCTTCCAGGCATCTTCGAACTTGTCGCGGATCTGTGCATCACGTGCACCATCCGCTTCGTACCACCCCTTGGGTCCAACCTCGTCCAGCCAGTATCCCAAAACTTCATTCGGACCGATCATTTCACCACTCCTTAGACCGCCGTTTACCGTAAACACCGCTTACATGTGCAAATCGTTACAAAAAATTTACGTTTGTCAAAATAAAAATTGCCTTCAATTTGACACAGATACCCAGATTTCCGTGCAGTTCATGTGGACTCATCGTCGCGGGCCTCTTCGATGGCAATGTCTTGCGCAACTTCCACGGCCATGGCCCCGACAGTTGGTGACACAGGCACATAAATGCTGGTGTCTTCCACGGCAATTGTTGACCGTTGCGTGGCGCGGTAGCTGCCATAGGCAACAAGCAGGATAAACAGAATAAGGGTAAACCAGAAGAAGCCGGACGGCCCCACAACGTCCATCGCCCAACCTGTAATCAGCGGCCCCCCAATCGCCCCTAACCCATTGATAAATATCAACCCTCCCGAAGCACCCGCCATATCATCCGGGTCCAGAAAATCGTTCGAGTGGGCGATCAGCAGGGAGTATAACGGGTTGGAAGTGCCCCCCATCAGAAAGGCGGCCACCAACAGCATTGTAAAATCATCACCAAACAAAGCACCCACAAGCGCACCAATGCCGCCGATGATCGAAACGCCCACAATCAGAAACCGTCTGTCAATGCGGTCAGACAGCCATCCAATCGGATATTGGGTCAAAATGGCGGCGATGAAAAAAGTGGACACAAAGGTCGAAATTTGGGCGACACTTAAATTCGCTTCTGTGCCATATACCGCCGACATTCCGAATTGTGCGGCAAAAATGCCACCCAACAGAAACATGCCAACACAACCCAACGGCGAAACGCCCAGCAATTCCTTGATAGATGTCGAATGCACCCTCTCAAAAGCCGGCGTCGGGCTGATGGACAGCAAAATCGGGGTCACCGCCACAGAGACAAGGATGGAAGGGATCACAAACAAGACATAGCCTGACGGATCAGCCGTCACCAACAAAGCCTGCGCAATGACGATGCCCAAAGTCTGCACAATCATATAAAGCGACAGGGCCTGGCCCCGCGTTTCATTGGTGGCCGCATTGTTCAGCCAGCTTTCCGCAGTCACATAAACCGCCGAAAAACAGAACCCGATCAGAACGCGCCCTGCTGTCCAAACCCATGGATCTGGCGCCGTGGGATACAAAATCATGACAGCCGAGATTAAAGAGGCCAGTGCTGCGAAAACACGGACATGCCCCACGCGCCGGATCATGTCGGGGGCCATGCGGCTGCCGCCCAAAAATCCGACAAAATAGGCCGATACGACAATCGACATTTCCGTTGTTGTGAAGGCTTCGATCTCGCCGCGAATGCCCAGCAAGGTGCCCTGCATTCCGTTGCCGATCATCAGCAACCCCATCCCTAACAAAAGGGCCCACGCACTTTGAAAAACCTGAAGCATAAGCCGACACCTCTATGCGGACTTCTTGAGCCGCCCTAACGCGACTCTACGGTGCGTGTCACAACCATTTACGACGTTCTGCGGCGCTTTTGTCTTAAACACACGGGGCCGCTCAGACATGTGCCAAAAAAAGCTGCTATGCACATGATCTGCATGCCAGTCTATTGGCATCGGCAAAAGCATGCAGCCGCAAAAGAGACTGAGCCGTTTATTCGTTCGGCAAAAGCAGGCTTGCGTCACCGTAGGAAAAGAACCGGTATTCGTTGGAAATCGCATGGGCATACAAATCCATCACGCGCGTTTGCCCCATCAAGGCAGAGACCAACATCATCAAGGTCGATTTGGGCAAGTGGAAGTTGGTCATGAGCGCATCTGCGACTTTGAAGGTGAAGCCGGGGTAAATGAAAATGTCCGTGTCCCCTTCCCATGCTGCGATTTCACCAGTCTCGCGCGCGGCCGTTTCGATCAACCGAAGCGCTGTTGTGCCAACGGGAATAACCCGCCCGCCAGCCGCTTTGGTCGCGGCAATGTCGTGGGCTGTTTCCTCGGACACCCGTCCCCATTCGGAATGCATCTTATGGGTGGTCACGTCTTCGACCTTTACAGGCAGGAATGTTCCCGCCCCAACATGAAGTGTCACAAACGACATCTCGACACCTCGGGCCCTCAAAGCGGCCAGCAACGCATCATCGAAATGCAAGGACGCTGTTGGGGCCGCAACTGCCCCTAATTCCCGCGCCCAGATGGTTTGATAATCTGTGCGATCCTGGGTATCCGCCGCCCGTTTGGCCGCGATATAAGGGGGCAAGGGCATTGCCCCTGCAACGCTCAACCCGTCCTGAAAGGCATCACCCTCAAGATCGAACTCTAACACTGCTTGCCCATCATCAATGCGCACCACACGCGCCGACAAGATATCCCCGAACTGAATGTCTTCTCCGACTTTCACTTTGCGCAGCGGTTTGATCAGGGCCCGCCATCCGCCTTGGGCATCCGGGGACAGCAACGTCACCTCAATCTTGGCACTGACAGGGCCTTGCGTACTGTCACGGTGGCGCAGCCCAGACAAACGCGCAGGGATGACCCGCGTGTCGTTCAGAACCAATCTGTCCCCGGCTTGCAGAAACGACGGCAAATCCGATGCAACGGCGTCCACGACATTGGTCTTGGTCGCCACCATCAGGCGCGCCGAAGACCGCGGCTGCGCAGGCCGTGTGGCAATCAACGACTCAGGCAAGTCAAAATCAAAATCATCCAGCTTCATGGCAAAGCCCGTTACCTGTCTGATCCTGATTGAACAATCGGAATTCTTGGCCCGCGCTTACCATCATTTGGCACTTGTGGCTCTCTGCCCGGCTCTTCACCCGGTTCCAACGCCACTTTGGGCGCTGGTCTGCGAAAAATCTCGCGGAAAATACTGGGCGTCAGTGCGGATAAGGGGTTCACCTGAACTCTGGGTTTCGCGGCAGGGCCCGTCAGACGAAAGTTAAACCCAACAAGCCCTTCCCCTTTTCGGGTCAAAATCGAACCAAGCCCGTTGATCAAATACAGCGGCGAAAACACACCGCGCATATCCATCACCGACGTGTTGACGTCATAGACACCATCCATCGACAGACCGATAGACGGCCCAATCGCGCTGGCTTCGGTCAAAGTCACTTTTTCCGGGGTCAATCGGAACGCGGCTTCTACTTCGGCAAAATGCAGGCCCTGCCCGTTCATTTGTTCGATCAGTCCAACAACAGACAATGCGTTGAATAGGGCCGCAATGGCTGGTGCGTCAGTGATCCGCGTATTTTTGACACTGAGCGCGCCGTTAAAAGCCCCCGCATTGCCGACCGGCTGGAACGTGACGGACAGCTCACCGCCGCGTGCTTGCTTCAACAAGCCAGCCGCTGAAAATGCGGCACCCGCATCGGCGGATTTCACACGGAACGCGCTGCGCCGACCTTGCGGGACAACCTGCCCCGTCACAGGTGTTTGCCCATTGATGCGCCCCGAGAATTCACCGCTCATCCCGCCACGCAAATCGAACCGACCCCGCATATTTGTCAAAGCAATGGAATCTGTGATCCGCAACGTATCTAATGCCAAAACCATAGGCCCTGCTGCATTGCTGCCACCACCACCGCCACCACTGCCAAATTCTGCTGCGCGCAAATCCAAAGACCCGCCTTGAACACGCACTTCCGGGCTGGCGCCAGGGCCGCGCCCGACCAGTGTCACCGGGGCATTCAACCAACCACCCACGCGCACGCGGCTAAACTGCGCCTGAGACAAGCCGCCATCCGCCCTCAGGCTAACGCTCCCACGGGCTGTCAATCCGGGCGCATCCAAATCCAATTGATCCACACTGGGGGTGCGCCCCAAAGTTCCTGCGACCGCCAGCGTCCCCCGTTGATTGCGCCCCAAAGACCAGCCCAAAGGCGGTATGTTCAATCCGACACCGCGCAGATTGCTTGTCAGGGAATAACGCGGCGTTCCACCTTTGGGCAGGGTCACTTTCAGTTGACCAGTGCCGACACCGCTGACCGTTCTTGCGGGCAACCCAAGCTTTAGCGCCGTGACTGACGCGTTCGACAATTCGACCTGTGCTGTCACTTGACTGTCACCGTTCGCTGCCGGCCCCAGTTGTTGGCTCCACGCCACGTCAACAGGTACGCTATCAAACGTGCCTTTGCCTGAAATCGAAACATCATCGTTGCTGGCAACAACCGTCAACTCTGGGGACTCAATTCGGCGACGTGGTACCAACGTGCTGCTGCGGACATTGCGCAGCGTACCGACCACATCAAACGAAATGTCGTCATTGTCGATCTTGGCTTGTAGCGGAAGCTTCAACAGTGTTTTTGCCGTTGCGCGCCCATCGGCCAACGTCACCGGCAAATCCGCACGCGACAGGATGTTCAACGGCTCCAGATCCAGCAACGCCAACGTCGAGGTAATCGTACCATCCGTTTCCAGATGAACTTCTGCGGGGACACTGCGTTTGACTGACACATCCGGGATGACAAAGGCACTGTTGGCGATATCAATCGCGCCTCCCTGCGGTGCGATCACCTGACCTTCGATAACGCTGAGCGCGAAGCGGTTGCGCAAAATGGATGCGGTACCCTTTGCCTTGGTAATTGCGGGAAACGCCCTGAGATAAGTCAGCTCTGCATCTTCGAAATTGAAACTCAGGTAAACATCCGGCTTTGACGTGGGGACCGTGCGCAGGGCCAATTCAATATCCGTTAAAGTGGCCTTTTTCACGTTGTTGGAAATCCAGCTGCGCGTCTTGTCAACGGCACCTTCTGGCCACAGCTCCATCAGACGCGTGCGCGTTATGCCATCCAAGCGCACATTCGCAGCCGCGTGCCAACCATCGGGTGCGGCCTCAAGATTGCCATTCATGCGCAAAGACTGACCTTGATCCACAATGCGCACCTGACCAAAATCCAAACGGAACGGATCCGGGATCAGACGAAAATCAAGTTCTGCGCCTTCGAATTTCAGCGGCGCGTCATAAAGTTCCGCCTGATCAATTTCGAGCCCCGAGAGACGGAATTGTCCCACCATTTCTTCCAACGTGCCACTTTCAAGACCCGACAAGCGTGCCCGCCCATCAAGTGTGCCCTTGACCCATGCACTGTCGATGGACAGCTCATCAAAATTCAACTCACCCGCGACAGGGTCCAGCGTAAAAAACGCCTGTGCACTGTTGAAGGGAATGGGGCTGGTCTGAGCCGTAGGTTGCAACACGCCTTTGCCGATCTCTAGAAACGCATTGATTGGACTCAGCGCGCCATCGTCAGTCAAACCGCCCCGCAAAGACGCGGAAATCGGGGCTTGAAGCCCCCCCAACCATCCAAACGCAGGCGCAAACGCTGCAAGATCAACGGCCTGCATGTCTTCTACCGAAATCCCAAATGCGGCTTCGGATTCGCCAATGTTGCTTTCGTAATTCGCGGAAATCGTCGCGGCATTTGCACCGCCACCAAGAATGGCCAGATCGGACGAGATGTTCAGTTGACGGCCCTGACGCGCAACATTCAGCCGTGCCCCATCGACCGTCCAAACCCGGCGCGCACGTCGATCCTCAAACCGCAGCGTGACACCATCCACGGTCAACGCGTTCAGCGCCTGCATCTCGGGGCGTTCAAACAAGGTATCAAGCTGATTGACCAGATCGGCCAATGTATCCGCCTGCCGAGAGCGGGCCCCAGCAACGTCCGACACAATCAGATCGACCGCGCCTTCGGCATCACGGCGCAAGGTAGCGAACATCCCTGACAAGGCCACTGATTTGGGCTGCACTTTGCCTTCAAGTAACGGACGGAATGCAATAGAGGCACGCAACTCCGACACAGCCACCAAATCTTGCCCCGAGGCCGTACGGATCGCCACATCGCGAAGCTGAACCGTGGGATGAAACCCCGGCGCAATGGTCACCATCATATCACCGGATGTGATCCGCAGGTCCGGCGCGTTTTCGGCGATACGTTGATCAATCCGGTCTTGCAGCCATTCAGGCGCAGACACAAAACGATCCGAAAGATAAACGGCTCCGATGCCAATGGTAATACTCAGAAGGCATACCAAAACAAAAACCAATTGCGCCAAACGCACAGGCCAAGGCCGGTGTTGTTTGCGTGGTTTTTGAACAACTTCTTCTTTCATGCCTTTAATATGGGACCGAACAGATTAAAACATACCCTACGCGGTACACCACATCGCAATCGGTATCCCGCCGTGAACCGCTTTAATCTAGGATCTATCGCATAATGACTGACGCACATCAGACTGCACCCGATTTTACTTTGCCTGTGACAGGCGGTGGCACTGTCACGCTCTCCAACCTGCGCAATGGGGCGATTGTTCTTTTTTTCTACCCACGTGATGATACCTCGGGATGCACCAAAGAATCCATTGCTTTTTCGGGACTTATGCAAGAATTCGCAGAAGCCGGCTGTAAAGTTTTTGGCATCTCGAAAGACAGTATGAAAAGTCACGATAAATTCGTGGCCAAACATGATCTGAAAACGCCGCTGTTGTCCGACGAAAACGACACTGTGTGCGAAGATTATGGCGTTTGGAAAGAAAAGAGCATGTACGGCAAAACATTCATGGGCATTGAACGGTCCACCTTCCTGATTGATGCAGATGGGCGTGTTGCGCGCGCTTGGCACAAAGTGAAAGTGCCCGGCCACGCAGAAGAGGTTCTGGACGCGGTCAAACACCTGTGGCGTTAACTCTTACCGAAATGGCGTTGCAGGTTCTGTCCTGTGCAGACGGGCGCGAAAAGACCGCACTCAGCCGGGGCCATGCCGCAGATTGGTTCGCGGCCCGCAAGGCTGGAGCTGCGCCTGACGTGGGAACTGTTGTCCCGCCGATGCATCCTGCGCGCCCTGAAAAGCCCGAACTTTTAAGCCCCCGCGACGTGCCGCGCCGCCGCCCGGGAAGCGAGGCGGGACGCATCGCCTTGTTGCATGCCGTGGCCCATATCGAACTGAATGCGGTGGATCTGCATTGGGATATCATTGCCCGCTTTGGTCATGTATCCATGCCGATGGGCTTTTATGATGATTGGGTGAAGTCCGCGGACGAAGAATCCAAACATTTCAATCTGATGTGCGACTGCCTTGAAGAACTTGGCAGCCATTATGGCGCCCTGCCGGCCCATGCAGGCATGTGGCGTGCAGCCGAAGACACAGCCGAAGAT
>CALHST010000299.1 GCA_938038825.1 uncultured Paracoccaceae bacterium
GAACGTGTTCTGAAAAGTTTAGGCAACAGCACAGGTGTGACCGCGGACTTGGACATCACCTTGCTGTTTGAAAACGGTCAGACGCGGCTTGGGTTTATCCCGCTTGGGCCTGCGCCCAGCATGATTGTACGGTAATGACCCCCTGTTGGAACCGTCCGTCTTAACGACAGAAGGGACCAGAGCGATAGCGTGCCGTATCGAAGTGGAAATGGTCTTTGTGAAACCTGTCCGAATTTGGGCCCAGAACAGTTCCAAATGGACCACAGGCCCCTTTGTGCATGCGCCGCAGTGCCTTAGAGGTGCTGCGCCCGGTCCATCCCTTTAGAACTGAGATCTGATCTCCGCTTTTGAGAACAAAGCCAGAAATGTCGATGGCTCGGCCTTTTCCGTGTTCAGATATTTTCGCACCTTTTTGGTTGTTGCGGGTGCGACATGCATAATGTGCGGCGACTTTCAATCTGGCCAAGCCGCCACCTTTACTGGACAAGGCCGGTTTGGCGCTGTTGTTGATCCATGTTTTCAGTGCTTTGGCCGTGCCGCAATCCATCACGGACTGCTGGGTCAAACCGACACCCGAGACAGAGCGCACTTTAACCGCGTTTTTGACTCCGCATCCGTTTATGCGTCCGGGGACAAGCCCAACGACGTCGCCCTGAATATCAGGATCCCCGCAAACGGCACCTTTTCGACGAGCGCGGCGTTTGGCCAAAGCCTTTTGTTCAATCTGGGCGGGGCGCAAAGTGGGTCGTAACGACAAGGATGCGGCAAAAATGGAACTGGTGGGCTGTGCTGTATTGGGACCATCCCGCAAAATGGCCGGATCCGGGCGCGTCACAGGCACCACAACAGACACTGACCCCAAGCGCACAGTTTCAGTCACAGGAGGGCGCAATGATGATTCCGGTGCTTGCGCCAAGGCGGCGCAGGCACATGCCATGAAAACCACCGCCAAACGTATCATGTTTTTGACCGCCCAAAGTTTGGGGCATCTGTATCTTGGCCCGCTTCAATAATCCCACGGCGCACTGCGCGCGTTCGGGTAAAATAGTCGAACAGATGGTCGCCATCCCCTTTGCGGATCGCGCGTTGCAACGCAAAAAGTTCTTCCGTAAATCGCCCCAGAATTTCAAGTGTCGCGTCTTTGTTTGTCATGAACACATCACGCCACATCGTGGGATCAGAGGCCGCAATACGGGTAAAATCCCGAAAACCGGCAGCGGAATATTTGATCACTTCGCTATCGGTCACTTTGCGCAAATCATCCGCCACACCAACCATCGTGTAGGCAATCAAGTGCGGGATATGGCTAACCACGGCGCAGACACGGTCATGGTGGTCAATATCCATTTGATCGGTCATGGACCCAAGGGCATGCCAATATTCTTCGACGCGCGCCACGACCTGAGGATCCGCTTTGTCAGGCACAATCAAGCACCAGCGATTGTCAAACAGCTCGGCGAAGCCAGATTTGGGGCCACTGTGTTCGGTCCCTGCCATCGGGTGCGTCCCGACAAAATGCACGTCACTTGGCAAGTGCGGCATCACGGCGTTGAACACATCCCGTTTGACTGACCCAACATCAATCACCGTAGCGCCGGGTTTTAGCCCTTTAGCAATGTCTTTCATCACCGCGCCAATGGCCCCAACCGGCACAGCGAGCACAATCAGATCAGCGTCTTTTACGGCATCCAGGGCGCTGTCACACACTATGTCACAAAATCCCAAATCGCGTGTCACATCACGGCTGGCTTGTGATTGCGCAAAGCCTGAAATAGTTCCGGCAACACCGTTACGTTTCATGGCCCAAGCCATGGATCCCGCAATCAACCCAAGGCCGATCAACGCGACACGGTCGTAAATGATGCTCATGTCCCGCTCCGCCATTGCCTTAGAACGTCGATAACGCGCCCCGTTTGGTCTGCATCCCCTACTGTTATGCGTAAGGCTTCTGGGAAGCCATAGCCAGCAACGCGGCGTACTAAAATGCCATCTGCATTTAGTGCGGCTTCGGCGTTGTCTGCTTCGGAGCTATCCGCAAATCGGGCGAGCACAAAATTGCCGTGCGGGTCATCACAAAAGACGCCCAATTGACGCAAAGCGCCCACCAATCGGGCGCGTTGGTCTGCATTCAATGCGGCACAATCTTTGACCCACTGCGTGTCGCGCACGGCTGCTTCGGCGGCGGCCAATTGAACAACTGACAGGTTAAACGGCTGGCGAATGCGGGTCATCACGTCGATCAGGTCTTTCGGGCCGTACCCCCATCCAATGCGCAATCCGCCCAGCCCGTAAATCTTGGAAAACGTGCGGGTCATAAGGACGTTGGGTCGAGTCCGGGCAAGCGCCGCACCGCCATCGTAGCCGTCGGCATATTCCGTATAGGCCCCGTCGATCACCAGAATAACGTATTCGGGCAACCCATCTGCCAAGCGGGCGAGGTCGCTTTCGGAAATCATCGTACCAGTTGGGTTGGCGGGGTTGGCCAAAAGAACCACGCGCGTCTGCTTCGTCACTGCTGCGAGCATCGCATCCACATCCACTATGCGATCTGTTTCTGGCGCGATTACGGGTGTGGCCCCAGCCATTTTGGCCAAGATGGGGTACATCGAAAAACCATGCTCGGGGTACAGGATCTCGTCTCCGGGGCCGGAAAAGGCTTGTGTGACGAACTGCAAAACCTCATCCGAGCCGACACCGCAAATGACGCGTTCCGGGTCCAAATTCCACACATCGCCAATCGCAGCGCGCAAGCCTGCGTGATCTGTCGAGGGATACAGATGCACGCCTGTCGCAGCCTCTGTCAGGGCGTTGGTCGCCGAAGCAGGCGCGCCCAAAGGGTTTTCATTTGAACTGAGTTTTAGCACATCATCCCGCCCGGAAAGGGTCGACTTGCCCCCCACGTATAGGTCGATATCCAGTATTCCCGGCTGCGGTGTTATCTGTGACATGGCGTCCAAAGCCCTACGTTTTTCAGTGCCTTCTTATCGCCGGCATGGTGCCATGAAAAGCGACAAAGCCCATGGCAATGACGCAGTTGCGCACCAGATTTCCGCGTCGCACCCTTGTAACGGGAACGTGAATACCCATATTTAATGTATACCACCGCATACAATTGAAGGATTCCATGACCGATCTTCTTTTCGCACCATACATGACCCCGTTCGCTGTCGCGCTTGGCCTGTTGTTTGGCCTCATGACATTGGAATTGATTGCCGCCCTGTTGGGGGGCACGCTTATGGGACTTGGGGGCGGAGAGGCAGATCTGGACGTTGATGTCGACGTTGATGTCAATGTGGACATGGGTTTCGACGCGGAAGTGGACATTGATGCAGATGTCGATGCCGCTGAAGCAGTGGATAGTGATGTGAGCGCCGGTGGTTTGGCCAGCGTTTTGGGAATGGGAAAAGTGCCGTTCCTTATCTGGCTTGGCGCATTCTTGTTGGCCTATGGGCTTGGTGGTTACTTGTTGCAAAGCATGCTGATGCAAACCTTTGGCTGGGCTTTGCCTGCGCCTGTCGCAGGGCTTGGATTGGTGCCTGTTGGTCTTGGGTTCGCCCGCCAATTTGGCGGCTTATTTGCGCGGCTCATTCCGAAAACCGAAAGCTCGGCTTTGTCGGAAAATCATTTGGGACGCACGCGCGGTGTGGTGACTGTGGGCACTGCTGCACGTGGTAAACCGGCACAAGTGCGGATCACCGATAGGCACGGCAATTTCCACTATGTTCAAGCTGAACCCGTGGATGATACCGCCATGATCGCCCAGGGAACTGAAGTCTTGGTGTTGCGCAAGATGCGCACAGACACTTATCGGATCACGGCTTTGCCCGGATAGCGCCCGGCACACACCG
Organism: uncultured Paracoccaceae bacterium; assembly: GCA_938038825.1. GTDB lineage: Bacteria > Pseudomonadota > Alphaproteobacteria > Rhodobacterales > Rhodobacteraceae > Aliishimia. The sequence goes on from CALHST010000299.1 coordinate 3,849, forward strand.
TAAAATCGTCACGTCACAATACTACTTTAACTTTAACCATTGGCACATGGAGGGACACCTATGCCTGTACCAAATTTTGTAATTATCGCTGGCTCTATTCTAGCATTCATTCTTCTTATCGGATTGGTCATGGGACGGCTGTATCGCCGAGCCACCCGCGAAGTCAGCTTGGTGAAAACCGGTGCCGGCGGGAAAAAAGTCATCATGGATGGCGGCACAATCGTCGTTCCTTTGCTGCACGAAATCAGCCCAGTGAACATGAAGACCTTACGCCTTGAAGTCGCGCGCCAGAATGATCAGGCCTTGATCACCAAAGACCGTATGCGAGTTGATGTGGGCGTGGAATTCTATGTCTCGGTTAACGCCACAATCGAAGGCGTGTCCCGCGCCGCGCAAACGCTTGGGGATCGGACGTTCTTTGTCGATCAACTGCGTGAAATGATCGAAGGGAAACTTGTGGATGGTTTGCGCTCGGTTGCGGCACAGATGACCATGGACGAGTTGCACGAAAACCGCGCTGAGTTTGTGCAAGAAGTGCAGAACGCCGTATCCGAAGACTTGCTGAAAAACGGTCTTGAACTGGAATCCGTCTCCTTAACTGCGCTGGACCAGACTCCGTTCGAAGCACTGGACGAGAACAACGCCTTTAACGCCGTTGGTATGCGTAAACTGGCCGAGGTGATTGCGAAGTCCAAGAAAGAGCGCGCCGAGATTGATGCGGATGCCGAAGTGTCGGTGCGTCGTGCCGCGATGGAAGCGGAACGTCTGAAGTATCAGATCGAAAAGGACGAACAGGAAGCCAAGATCGAACAGGTCCAGCAGGTTGAAACCCTGCGTGCGGCCCAGCAGTCCGAGATTGCGCAGCGTCAGCAACAGGCTGAACAGATGTCCGAAAAGGCCCGCATCGCCCGCGAAGAAGCTATTCGTGCCGCGGAAATCGAGCGGGATCGCAATCTGCGCGAAGCAGAGATCGCGAAAGAGCGTCAGTTGGAGGTCGCCGATCAGGAACGTCAGATCATTATTGCGACCAAGTCCGAAGAAGAAAGCCGTGCACGCGCCTCTGCAGACCTTGCCCGCGCCGAAGCCACCAAAGCGATGGAGGCCGTTGTGACCGCAAAGTCCGTAGCCGAAGCGGAACGGACGAAGCAGATTGCCTTGATCGAAGCTGCGCGTGAGGCGGAGCGTGAAGCCACCGCCGTGCGGCTGGAAGCGCAAGCGCACAAAGACGCCGCACAGGACCGCGCCGAAGCCACCCGCGAAAAAGCGCAGGCCGAAGCTGATGCGCTGACCATCCAAGCGGCTGCGAAAAAGGCCGACATGCTGGCCGAGGCTGAAGGGCGCCGCGCAATCACAGATTCCGAAAACGCGCTGTCGGATGCGATTATCGAGATGAAAATTGCCCTCGCACGTTTGGAAGCCATGCCCGAGATTGTCGCGCAGATGGTCAAGCCTGCCGAGAAAATCGACAGTATCAAGATCCATCAGGTCTCTGGTCTGGGCGGTGCGCAAGGTGGCGGTTCAACGACGGCCAGCACTGGCGACAAGCCTGTGGTGAACCAAGCGTTGGATTCGATCCTTGGCATGGCCGTGCAAATGCCCGCACTGAAAAAGCTGGGCGATGAACTGGGTCTTAGCATGGAAAACGGCATCGCCGCTGCGACATCGGGTGCGATGGACGGCAAGGTGACGCCGAAAGTGCCAGAAATCGAAGATATGCCTATCGAGGATGTAACGGTTGAAGAAACCGCTAAATCAGTTAACTAAATCGGCATCCATTTATCCACGGGGTCGCGACAATATCGTGGCCCCGTTTCTATTCGGTGAAGATAACGCAGTTCAGGTCGTTGCCAGCCCGCGATTTTGTCACGCTTTCAACGCGTGCTGGTCCCCGTCAAAGAAGTGCAAGTTGTCATCGTTAAAGTGCAACCCGACAGTTTTGCCTTCGATGTCTTCCGTGGCGCCTGATGTGCGAACGGTCAAAACACCAAGTGCCCCGCAATCAATGTGGTGAAAAAAGTCCGCCCCTAGATATTCGCTGACTTGCACTACGCCGTTGCAATGCCCCTGATCGCCTGGGACCAAGGTTACATGTTCCGGGCGGATACCGACTTGCGTTGCCGGCGATTGTGTCGATGCGGTTAATGATCCACCATTGTGCCCATCCAGCAGAAAACGCCCATTGTCAGTCGAACATGGCATCAGGTTCATCTTTGGACTGCCAATGAATTGCGCCACAAACACATTATCCGGACTCTCGTACAGCTCTCGCGGAGAGCCAACTTGCATGATCTTGCCATCCTTCAAAACGACAATCCGATCTGCGAGAGTCATTGCCTCGACCTGATCATGGGTCACATAGACCATCGTGCTTTGCAGCGTTTTGTGCAGGCGCGCGATTTCAAACCGCATATCGACGCGCAACGACGCGTCCAGATTGGATAAGGGTTCGTCAAACAGGAACCCTTTGGGTTTGCGCACAATCGCGCGGCCAATCGCAACGCGTTGACGCTGCCCACCAGACAAGTCTTTTGGTCGCCGATCCAGATATTCGTTAAGCTTCAGGACATCTGCGACATCCGCAACTTTCTGGGTGACCTCTGCCTTGGGAACCCCGGCCGTGGTCAAGGCAAATCCCATGTTTTCTTCGACGCTCAGATGCGGGTACAGCGCATAGGATTGGAACACCATCGACAGTTCCCGCTCTGACGGCACTTTGTGTGTGACATCATCGCCATCCAGTAAGATCTGCCCGCGACTGGTTTCTTCAAGCCCCGCAATCATGCGCAACAGCGTGGATTTTCCACACCCGGACGGGCCAACAAAGATGATCAACTCACCGTCTTGAATATCAAGATCAATGCCTTTGATGACTTGGACATTGCCAAACCATTTTTCGACTGATTTTAGGCTGATAGACCCCATGATACTTCCCTTTTCTCAGGCCACGCCTTTAAGTTTCGTCTCGTGCTGCCATGAAAGCCACACAGCGGCCGTCCATGAAAAGTTGGCCCCGACACATCCTTCGCCCGTCAACGGGTTAAAGCATTCCCAAAAGCCGGATTTTTCAATCGCGCGGCACAGATCATCACGGATGTTCTTGGCAAGGCCCGCTTCGCCCTGTTCTGCCAGCCCCAGCGACGTCATATAATTCATCTGTGGCCACACAGGCCCGCACCAATACCGCTGTGCCTCAAATTGCGCGGCATCCGGATCCCAACTGGGAAGCATATAATCAACCTTGCCCGCGATCCGTTCCAGGTTGCTTATGACACGTCTGCGCTGTTCAGGTGTCCCCGTATCAGCATAAAAGCACAACGCGCTGCAATTGCTGAAGCCACCCGAAAACGTGCCGGAACGAATGTCGCGCGCAGTAAAGGCCCCAAGATCGTCGTTCCAAAGGTAATCCGTTGCGGCTTCCCCTTTGACAATCCAACCTTTGATATCATCCAAAACCGACGCAGGTTTTCCAAGCTCTTGCGCCATCGCCAAAAGATCCTTGTCCGCGCGCAGCAACACAAAATGAATATTGGGATCCGCCATCAAAAACGGCCCTTCATCGGTAAGCCGCCGCTGATTCCAATCGATGCTGTCACCAAATTGTACGATTGTAAGATACTTGTCATACTGCTCTTGGCTGGGTCGAAAGCTGGGATCGACGTGCTTATTATCCATCCGTTTGTAGGGCGCCAAATCCGGGGCGACGGTCATCTGGTCCAGGCCGATGTTCCATTCCGGGCAATTGTCGCGACCGGTTTCCCAAGGGTGTACCGTTGCAACGATACCGTCAGCCGTACGGGCGCTGTGATACCACGCATGCCATGCGAAGATCCGATCAAACACTTGTGCTTTTCGCGCCTGGTTCTGCGCTGTGCCCGTTTGAGTCAACTGGCGTACGACAGTTGCAAGAACCGGCGGCTGTGAAACCCCTGTCGATGGGATTGGCCCCGGCGTTTTGCCCCATCGAGATGGGCCGGGAAAATAGCTTGGGTCATCCGAGCGAAAGATAATGCTTGGGATCATCCCGTCGGGCCATTGGCCTTCAAGAAGCGACGTAATTTCTGCCCAAGCACGGTCCATGTCATAGGTCGCAATACCCAGTGCAATGAAGGCGCTGTCCCAATTCCACTGATATGGATAAAGGCCTTCGGTCGGGATGGTGAAGCCACCGCGATCATTCTTGGCCAATGTATCAATGGCAGTTTGCATCAATGACATGAGTTATCCTTTCACACTGCCAGCGGTCAAACCGGCGACGAGGAAACGTTCGAACCATAAGAACAGGGCCAGCACAGGGACCGTGGCGATCACCGCCCCTGCCATCAAATGTTGCCGTGGAACTTCCGAGGAGTTCAGCTCTGCGATACCGCGCGACAACGTGTAAAGATCGACATTATCAAGGAACATGAACGCAAAGAGAAACTCGTTCCATGCGATCATGAACACATAGAGAGCAACCGATGCCAAGGCAGGCAAAGCCAGCGGCAATGTGATCTTGCGGATCACATTCAGACGGGTCAGCCCATCCATCAACCCCGCCTCTTCCAGTTCTGATGGGATACCCCGGAAATACCCTTGCAACATATAAAGGGCGACGGGGATCGTTGTTGCGGGGTAAACCAGCATCAATCCCCACAATGTATTGCGCATGCCCAATTGCGAAAAGATCGCATAAAGCGGAATGACCAAAACAATCATCGGAACCATATAGATCAACAGAATGGATCGGCTGAGAAAGTTCTGCCCCGGAAATTTCAAACGCGCCACGGCATACGCACCCGGAACGGCAAAGAACAAGGTGATCGCGACCGTTGCTACAGACACAAGTGCGGAATTCAAAAGATAGGACCCAAAGTGATATTGGGTAAACAGCTCGATATAGCTTCGGAACAAGGCTGCGGCACCTTGGCTGAAATTCAATGAGAAATCGAGCGGGTTGGATAACAGCAATTGTTGGTTCTTAAGGCTCATCATCACCATAACAAAGAACGGCAGGGCGACCGCGATGGTAAAGACAACCAACCCAAAGCCTTTCAGGAACCGCAGGCACAGCACTTCAACATTATAGCGTCTTTCGTGCCCGGGGCCGAGGTTCTGTGCCGTCAGGTTTATGGATTGTGCGGCAACGCCAGCAGTCAGAACAACAAAAACCAGTTGGCCAAACGAATAAAGGCTCAGGGGTTGGCCAAGCGGGGTCGCGCCCGATGCCACGACAAGCACGACAATGAACACAAGACTGGCGACGGCCACCATAACAGGGCTGCGCTTTGCAGGTGCAAGGCCGGTCAGAACAGCGGCCGCAGCGATGCCCGCGACGGCACCAGCAGTGACTTGTGGCTGAAAAGGATGGCCCGAGATGAACAAAGCCAACAGCGTGACGAGCACCGTCCAAATTGCGCCCCATGCGGCCCCGAACAGCAGACACAGGACATAGATGTTGCCAAATTTTGTCATGCGTCATCCTCGGGCGAAAATTTGAAGAAAATAATCGAGAAGAACAGCAGCACAATGAAGACCACAACAGCAACAGCAGCACCTGCACCAAGGTTGGAAACGGCAAATGCCTGTTCATACACATTCACGGTCAGGGTGCGCGTGCCAGCAGCACCACCCGTCAACAGGAAGATGTCGTCGAACTTGTTGAACGTCCAAATAAACCGCAACAGGAACAGAACCGCCATGATGCCCATCAACTGCGGAAGCGAAATGAACCGGAATTGCTGAATGGGGGTAGCCCCGTCAATTTCTGCGGCCTCATAGATGTCGCTGGACATGGATTGCATTCGAGCAAGGATAAAGAGCATCGCGAGTGGGAAATATCGCCAGATTTCAAAGATGATCACAACCGTCAGCGCAACGGGAAAATCGAAGGACAGACCCAAGATATTGATTTCGACAGCGCGCTGGCCAAGAAAACTGATAGGGCCGTCAATGACCCCAAGTTGGATCAACAACGCGTTCAGGGTGCCTCCCGGGCCAGGATCCAGCAGCAACACCCATGCAAGGGCCACTGCGATCACGGGCGCCACATAAGGCGACAGAAACAGGCCCCTTAGGACACTGCGCCCTCGGAATGCCATGTTCATAAGCTGCGCTGCAAACAGCCCCATAACCAAAGCACCGATTGTGCCCGCGATGGTATAATATAATGATGCCCAAAGCACCGGCCAGAAATCAGACGCGTTGAAAACCTTGCGAAAGTTTTCAAGTGTGAAATCGTTGTTGGTAAGAATATTCTCGGGAATGAACTCAAAGACAGGTTTGGTGTTTTTAATGTTTTCTGGATTTGCGATGTAGGCGTCGGTGGCAGAAATGCCAATCAGGATATCTTCTCGCTGACCGGCTTCGTAATCGCCAAGATCACAGCGCAAGTCCGTGCCTTGCAAGCTGCATCTGTCATCCACAGACAGCACGTCGAGAGTGGCCGGCAACGTATCGGTCATAACCACGTCAGCGATCGCGCTTTTGCGAGACGAATTGCGCGCGCGATAGCGGATGTCGGCAGTGTCACCCACGGCCTCAAGATCCCCCATCACACGTTCATTCACAAGAATAGAAGGCGCGCGAAGATCCCCCAATGTCACGGGCTTAAAGCTGATCCAGACATTGGCAAGCAAAGGAAAGAGAACAACGGACAGGACGATCAAAAACGTAGGCAACAACAACATATACGCAAAACGCATTTCGCGTTTCGCAAGCGGGCCCATTCCGCTGGGCGGCTTAGGTTGGTTTTCATGTGTCATAGATGCGTCCGATATGGAACAGGCGGCGCGAAGGTCTCGCGCCGCCGATTGTGATCTTACAGATCAAGCGCTTTGTGTTCCGCCACGATCTTGTCTGCGGCTTCTTGCACAGACAATTCACCATCTGTCATTTCGCGAATAACGCGCGACATAACTTGGCTGTTCACGATCTTGGAAGCTGTTGCCAATTGTCCATCAGCCACACCCCAACGGTCACCAACCGACAAACCCGCGACGATGTCGTCAATCACTTGCTGCGGATAGATATCTGCCAGTGGCGCTTTGCGGTCGACACCAACATCCAGACCAGCCCACGTGGCTTCATAGCTGGTATCACCATCACCCGTCCCGCGACGCACTGGGAACTTGCCTTCAGGTGCTTGGCTCAGCCATTGGCCATAGCCTTCTGAAACCACATATTTCACGAAGTCCTGCGCCACTTCCGTGTTCGCATCTGCTGTGATGCCCAGATAACGTACGTCGGCATAAGCCGCGCCGTCTGCATTGCCAGGGCCCGAGATCACAGTCGAGAAACCCGTCGCCTTGGCAAGATCTTTGGTGGTTGGATCGTCCGAGATTGTTACTGGCGCGCTGTCACGCAAACCGCCAAGCTCGTCCAAAATGGAGGGCGACCAGATCACCATAGCCGCCTTGCCATCCAGATATAGCTCACGCGACTGCGACCAGAACAGATCGCCTTCGGGTGAATTGGCGACCATCTTTTTGTACATCTCCAGCAGCTGCACAAGGTTTGTGGTATCTTCGTTGATCGAACCGTCCGCATTAATTGGCGAATAGCCCGTTGCCAGCGACAGATGTTCGATCAGCTGCATCATATAGCCTTCGTCGATCTTTGTGGCTGCAACGAAGCCATACATCGAAGGCGGATTGTGCAACTTGTCCATTGCGGCGGACATGGCTTCAAATGTTGTGGGCGCAGCAAGCCCGTTTTCTTTGAAAAGGTCCGCGCGATAAACAACCAACTGTGTCCAACCATCTGTTGGCACCGAGACGATCTCGCCGTCTGACATGGCCATGCGGATGGGACCAGACGCAAAGCTGCCTTGACCCAAGTCTTCGACAACTTCTGTGGCCGCGGCCGTATCAAGCAGACCCGCTTCGGCATAAGGCAGCAGATGCTGAACAGTGTGGTTCAGAACGTCTGGCAAATCGCCCGCTGCAAATGCTGCTGTGGCACGGGTTTGAATGTCTGATTCCTCGACTGGAATGATTTCTACCGTGTGCCCTGTGGCTTTTTCAAAACCGGCGGCCATGGCTTCCTGAACGGCCATCCGCTCTGGCTGCACTTCCATGGTCCAGAACCGGATTGTGTCGGCATGGGCCGCCGACACCAAGGCCGTTGAAAACAGCAGACCTGCCGTGAGTTGTGTAAAGCGTTTCATTGATGTTCCTCCCTGATAGAACGTTTTTCTCGATCCACTACGTGCTGCAATGGGCCGTCAGATTGGCGTCGCAAAAGATGCGCACGCTGCAATTCTTGATGTTTCTTCGGATCTTCCCCGTCGATGATCGACAAAAGCATGTCACCCAGACGGCGTCCGGCATGTGCCTGGGGCTGTGCCATCGTTGTCAAAGGTGGATTCGCATGGGCACCAAAGCTAAGACCATCATATCCGATCACCGAAATTTCTTTGCCCGGCATCAAGCCCCGTGCTCGAACTGCGGCCAGCGCGCCAAAGGCCATGGCATCAGACACGCAGACAATCGCGGTCGGGGGCTCTGGCAAATCCAGCAAACTGTTTGTGGCAACTTCACCGCCTTCGTCCGAAAACTCCGCGATTTGAACAAGGTCAGGATCGCCGGGCAATCCGTTGCCTTTTAGTCCCGTCTGATATCCATTCAAACGGTCTTGGGCGAATTGGTACTGCAAAGGCGCCCCCACAAAGGCGATGCGGCTGTGACCAAGCCCGACCAGGTGATCAACAGCATCAACAAAAGCGCGGGCACTGTCGATGTCATACCACGCATAGTCGTCACACGCCGCTGTTCGGCCATGGACCACAAATGGGCATTTGAGATCTTGGATCAGCCTAATGCGCGGGTCGTTCTTCAAAGGGCGCGAAATCACCAAGCCACCGATACGGCCCGATCGCACCAAACGATCAATCTGCGCCAATTCATCCTTGGATGTCCCGGCATGACTGACAAGCAAATCCCAATTCCGTTTACTCAGCGCTTCCCCCAAACCTTGCAAAAGTTGGGCCACAAACGGTTGTGTGCCGGAACTGGCGTATCGGGGCATCAAATAGCAAATTGTTTCGGGAGTACCAATCGACAAACGCCGTGCATTTTGGTTCGCACGATACCCCAATTCGTCGGCTGCGCGCTTCACACGTTCCCGTGTCGCGGGACTGATGTCTGTATAGCCGTTTAACGCCCGGCTTACTGTACTCACAGTCAAACCAAGATGCGTCGCAAGCATTTTCAAACTGACAGATTGGGCCAAAGACGATTCCTCTCCTTGCTAAAAAGGCTAACCGAAACCGGTTTCGGAAGGCAAGGCGTTTGTTTTTTGACAACCTCAAAAAGGCTGGAGTTTGACGTGGAAAGAGTGGCCATGATCGTCCCAGTCGGGCATTTGTCATCAAGAGAAGAAGGTGTACGCCCCCGTCACAAAGGCAAAAATCACAACCTGAAGGTGAGCACGCTTATCGGAACAAATTACGATCAGAAACTGTTGAAAGCGATCCGTTTGGCGCAATTTATGACTGAGCCGCCCCATATCCCGCGCGTCGGCCAAAAACAGCGCCAGATGTCAGCCCAGAACCGCCTGGATATCCGTTAAAGAATACGCCACCCACAAGTTCACCGCAGGCATAAAGGCCGTCGATGGCCGTGCCCGTCTTGGACATAACAGCCCCAACTTCATTCACCTTTAACCCGCCGTAAGTGAAGGTGATACCGCCCGTAACCGGGTATGCGCGGAACGGACTTGTGTCGTAACTTTGCGCCCAGTTGCTTTTCTTAAGCGCAAGACCTTCGGTGCCTTTTCCGTCCAACGTCGTTGGATCAAATGGAATATGTGTCATCACGCTTGCGTTGAAATCTTGCAGTGTTTTTGCCGCCGCAGCCTTGTCGACGCCGTCCAGTTTTTCAATCAACTCTGAAAGCGTATCAGCCTCGACAAAATGGGCGTCATGAAACCGGTATTCGTCATATAGTAAATCAAACACTTTTGCATCGAAGATTTGCCAAGCGAAATGGCCGGGCTGATCCATGATCGCGGCACCGAACTGAGCATAGGTGTAGTTGCGGAAATTTATGCCTTCGTCCACGAACCGTTCTCCTTTGGCGTTCAGCATAACACCAAGAAAGTAGCAGATTTTGCGGTATTTCTTACGCTCGCCTGCCGGTAGCTCCAGATTCCCAAAATCTTTCATATGCAAATCCATCGGCGTGGCATGGCACCCGCCATAGAGCCCATATTCCTGCGCACCAACCGCATGTGCCATCACCAATCCATCACCCGTATTGTGAGGAGTACCCCGCACTTTGGCTTTGTCCCAATTCGGGCCGATATGCTGTTTGCGAAGGCTGTCGCTGGCTTCAAACCCGCCACAGGCGAGGATAACCGCGTCGGCACTCAGGTCTTCGCCGTTGCTTGTCTTGACACCCGTTACGCGGCCATCCGTTTCCAGCAAGTCAGTGACTGCTGTGCCATACCTGATCTCGCCACCCAACGATTTGAATGCCGCCAATTCTTGATTGAACAGCCCTACCCCTTCGTCATCCGAGGCCAGCGTTAGCCCGCCCCAAAACACGTGACGGCCTTCTTTTTCGAAACTTTGCCGCGAATAGATCGGTTGAAACTTTACGTCATGGGACGCAAGCCATTTCACTGTCTCATAGCTTTCCGTGACCAAGGTGGTCTGCTCAACACTCAATGGACGTCCATCATTGAAGCCCAGCAGATCAGAGGCGAACTTGTCCTGCGTATAGCTGCCGAAATCCGTTTTTGGCAGTCGAGGATCTTTGGGATCCTTCAACAACGGGATCAATTCGTCACCGGAGTTGTAAGCAAATCGCATCGCACCAGCGGTGTATTTCGTGTTGCCCCCAGACAACGGCTCATCCGCTTTTTCAAGGATCAAAACCTTGGCACCCCGTTCCAGCGCCGCAATTCCCGCAGTTAGCGCCGCGTTGCCAGAACCAGCGATCAGTATCGTTTTCAATGTGTGTGCTTTCTAATGTCTGGATTGATCATGTTGATTGGGGATCCGTCGGCAAATGCATTGATTTGATCAAAAATGTCCGAAAATTGCAGATCAAATTCGTCTTCTGTGACATAGCCGATATGAGGCGTCGGCAGAACGTTTGGGTGTGCAAGCAGTGGGTTTGCTCGATCCGTCAGGGGTTCTTGATCAAATACGTCAACTGCCGCAAAAATACGGCTGCGGGCGACTTCGGCTTCTAACGCGCCCTTGACGACAAGCCCTGACCGCGAAGTATTCACGAACACGGCGCGGGGCTGCATTGCAGCCAAATCTGCCCCGGTGATAATTCCGCGCGTTGTTGGCTTAAGCCGCACATGGACACTGACGATATCAGAACTTGCAAAGAATGCTTCGCGCGACGGGGCAACGGTTTCGCCGTCTGCCAACGCCCGCGCGCGGCCTTCTTGCGATGACCACCACTGCACCTGCATTCCAATGGCCCTGGCGTATCCCGCAACAGCATTTGCGATACGTCCATACCCATACAACCCCAGCGTCCTGCCCCGCAACGTGCGTCCAACTCCGGCCTGCCACTGACCACTACGGACAGAGGCAACTTGCTGAGGAATTTGTCGGTAGCTCGCCAGGATCAGTGCCAATGTGTGCTCTGCCGCCGCGTATGACGGGGTGCCAGAATGCATGTTCGAACACAGCAAGACACCGTTTTGCGTGCAAGCATCCACATCAACATGAGGATACACACTGCGTTGTGAGATCAGTTTGAGATTGGGCAATCTGGATAATAGGTCCGCATCAACTTTGGTTCGTTCCCGAAACAAAACCAGCCCTTCTGCTTCTTGCACGCGATCTGCCAATCGAACAGGGTCCGGTTCATGGTCTGTCCAAACAGTCACGTCGTGTTCTGCAAGCTTTTGAAAGCACGGCAACGTGCGCAGCGTGTCAAACCAATCATCCAGAATATGAACTTTCATCGGCTTTCGATTCCCGCTTTTGGCGCTGGGGTTCGAGGTGTTGGCACAAAGACAGCCTCTTCCAATGATCTCAGCGCCGCGGAAACCTTTTGTCTTTCAGCAAGCAAGGTGTTGAATTGAACATCACAGCCCGAAATCGGAACTGGATAGTTAGAAATCTCGTCTCGGATCAGATTTCTTGCCATCTTCAATTCAGCCTGCGCCGCCAGAATACAATCTTCGAAAGTGTCGGTCATCGGATGCTCCTGAATGAATTGTATACCATTGTATACCAATTTATTCGAAAGTCAATTTCCATCGAAAATTCTAGATGACACAAAGACTGATCCAGCAGCAATTTTTCGAGCTGTGCGTACAAGACCAGCAGACTTTACCTCGAACCCGGAAGCCGTATTGGCGAAGTCCACAACAACGTCGATAGAACCTGATGCGTGTTCTAGCGTCAAACATGCAGGAGTTTCGTTTGGGATTGGTACATCTGCGACGGTACCGGGCGTCAACACACAAGACGCGAGACATTGTGCACCGGTCACAGCCATTGTTGGGTGACATTTCCACGGCATGAAATACCGGGTGGCTATGGTGCCACCTTGGGTCGGCGCAGCAACAATGCCGAATTTAGGCGTGACCGATTTAGACACATCGCCCATTCCCATCAATGCGCCGGCTTGCAGCCGCACTGCCTCCATCCGGGTAATGAACGCTTGGTTGGCGTCCAACTCTGCCGCAGATTCATATCCGGTCAAACCAAATTGCGACGCCTGTGCGATCACCATTGGCATCGCGACATCCATGCAAGTTACCGATATTCCATCAATGACATCAATCAGACTGCCCGTGGGTAAAAACGCGCCTGTGACACCGCCAACCGTATCCATAAATTGCAACGCGATGGGGGCAGATGTACCGGGCACACCATCAATTGCGGCTTCTCCGTCATAACGGACCACTTGGTTAGGAGTTTGCACAATTGCATTGACCTTTGCACCGGTATTGACCGCCCGGATCTTTACCGGGGTTTCCCCATCTTGTGCTGCAATCAGTCCCATTTCTATGGCAGCCGGTCCCACCCCCGACAGGATATTGCCGCAGGTTGGTTTGAAATCGACCAACCTGTCCTCGACACTGACTTGTGCAAAGAAATAATCGATGTCCGCCCATGCATCGTCTGATTTGGACAACATCGCAACTTTCGTGGTGACGGCCACCCCGCCCCCTAACCCGTCGATATTCAATGGATGCCCTGACCCGATGATCGCGATCAAGACTTCCGCCAAACTCTCTTGATCTTCTGGCAAGTCTGCACGGTTTAAGTAGGGGCCACGCGAGGTGCCTCCACGCATAAAGAGATAGGGGATTGCCGTTTGGGACATCAGTGTTTTCTCATCCTAAGGGCCATGGAAGATCGGCATAGTCTTGCAAAAGTCCCGGCGGGAAGTCGCGGTTCAGAACACCCGCCATTGCGCACATGAAAACGATACCGCAGGCAGTGTAGATGGCAGCCGCTACCGTGCTGAGTTGCGCACGGATCTTTAAAAAGCTGAACAAAAACAGACCAAGGGCGAGAATAAAGCCAAGAAGCGAGGTCAATACCAGCAAAGCAGCAAACCAAGCCAAAGTCGGCCAAAGCCCATGGGTCGCATCCGCATCTTCGCCATTCAATTCCCGGTCTGCGAATATGGTGTCTGTTTCCGGCTTCAGCATCATCCGAACAATCAACACCACACATCCTACCAAACACACGCCGCCGACAAACATCGGGAATGTCCGGTCGCGGCTATAGCTTGGGATCGAGGCTGCATCGTAGAAGGCGTACCCAATATAGGCCGTCAAGCAGAGCAAGAAAATCAATGGCGCGCGCTTGCTGCCTGATTGGACGTCGCCCTCTGCCATGATGTTCTTGGCCTGTCTCAAACCCAGAACGATGGAGATGACGGTGATGATGATCAACACAATTACGATGGGCGAAAAGATGTAGTCGAGCCCCTCGTCAAATCCCTTGCGGAACCGGGATTGCGCAATCTGCACGGCTTGGTTGGCATAGGTTTCCGCCGGGTTTGACAGCACAAACCCGATCAAAAACGCCGGGCGCGACCAGTCAAAGCGGCGCATCAGGATTCCCAGAAACCCGATGGCAAACAAAGCGACAAGATCCATCAAGTTCTGGCCTGACTGGAATGCGGCGAAGCTGATGATCATGAACAAGAACGGGGCCAGCAGCGAAAAGCGGATCGTCGTCAGCTTAGCAATTCCGCC
>CALHST010000300.1 GCA_938038825.1 uncultured Paracoccaceae bacterium
CTGACCCCAACAATAGTTGACCCACGCGGGGCGGAGACTCCGTATCAACATGGGAGTTTATTATGCTGCAATTATTACGTCGCGGTGTTCTGAAAGGTGCCGTTGCATCAGCCGCTTTGGTCGTTGGCCTTGCTGCCAATGCACCCGCTGCAATTGCCGAAACTGTTCTAAAGGTTGTGCCCCATTCCGGGCTCAAGATCCTCGATCCGATCTGGACCACTGCCTATATCACGCGCAACCACGGTTATATGATCTATGACACGCTGTTCACGCTGGACCCCGAAGGCAACATCCAGCCCCAGATGGTAGACAGCGTTTCGCGCTCCGATGATGGAAAAACCGTGACGATCACGCTGCGCGATGGCCTGAAATGGCATGACGGGACAGATGTAACCGCCGAAGACACGGTTGCCTCGGTCAAGCGTTGGGCCTCTAAGGATGCGATGGGTCAGAAGATGATGACCTTTGTTGACAGTCTGGAAGCGACCGACGGCAAAACAATGACCTTCTCGCTGAACACGCCAACCGGTTTGATCGAGCTGGCCTTGGCCAAGCCATCATCCAACGTGCCGTTTATGATGCCCGCACGCATCGCGGCCACGCCCGGTTCTGAACAGATCGAAGAATACATCGGTTCTGGTCCCTTTGTGTTCAACAACGAAGAATGGGAACCCGGCACCAAAGTTGTCTATGATAAATTCGGCGATTATGTGCCACGGGACGAACCCGCAAATGGTCTGGCCGGTGGAAAACTGGCCAAAGTGGACCGTGTGGAATGGACACCCAACCGCGATATGCAGCAGGCTGTGAATTCGCTGCTTGCGGGCGAAGTGGACATCATCGAAAGCATGCCGCCTGACCTGTTGCCCCTGATCGAAGGCAATGATGCCGCCTATACATCGGTGTTCAACCCCGCAGGCCTGCAATACACATTCCGTTTCAACGTGCTGCATCCCCCGTTTGACAATCCAAAGATCCGTCAGGCGGTTCTGTATGCGTTCAACCAAGAAGACTTCCTGGATGCCACGATCGGTGACCCGAACTTCTATCAGACTTGTAAGGCGATGTTCGTCTGCGGCCTGCCGTTTGAAACCACAGCCCATATGGATGGCCTGCTGGAGTCAGACTTTGCGACCGCGCGCAAGATGCTGGAAGAAGCAGGCTATGACGGCACACCCGTTGTTCTGATGCATTCCACCAACGTGCCTGTTCTGACGAACCTTGCACCCGTGGCCAAAGACCTGATGGAAGCCGTTGGTCTGAATGTGGACATGCAATCCATGGATTGGTCGACCCTTGTGGCCCGCCGGTCCAAGCAGGACGCGCCCGCTGATGGCGGCTGGAACGCCTTTGCAACCGCGTGGGACGCAGGTGACCTGTTCAACCCACTGGCGATGGCCTTCCTGAATTCGTCCTGTGAACAAGCCCTGTTCGGCTGGCCGTGCGACGAGAACATCGAAAAACTGCGGGACGACTTTGCACGCTCCACGTCGTTTGATGATCAGAAAGCCATTGTGGAAAATATTCAGGCCGCTTGGGTCGAATATCCAACGCACGTGCATCTGGGTCAGTTCAACACACCCACAGTGTTGCGCTCTAACGTTCAGGGCTTCCTAAGCGGCGGTATCTTCGCGCTTTGGAACGTCGAAAAGCAGTAACACGATCCTGAAACGGGCCGGGTCCAGTTTGAGTCCGGCCCGGTTTCACACATGTCACGGGGTGGGGTATGTTCGCTTATCTGATCAAACGAATACTGGCGACAATTCCAGTGATGTTGTTTGTCGCGATTTTCATCTTTTTGCTTTTGCGTCTGACGCCCGGCGACCCGGCGGCATTGCTGGCAGGGGATTTCGCCAATGATGCGCAAATCGCGCAAATCCGTGAAAGCCTTGGTCTGGATGAACCCTTGTGGAAGCAGTTCGGGCTGTGGCTGGGGGATGTCCTGCGGTTCGAGCTGGGCGAGAGTTTCTATTACAAGAAACAAGTCAGCGAGCTGATCCTGCAACGCATCGAACCCACCCTGTCCTTGTCCATACTGACCATCACTATGACTGTGCTGATCGCAGTGCCCTTGGGCACATTGGCGGCCTATAACCAAGGCAGCTGGCTGGACCGATCCATTATGGGGTTCAGCGTTCTGGGCTTTTCGATTCCTGTCTTTGTGATCGGATACGGGCTGGTTTACATCTTTTCGGTCAAATTGGGCTGGTTGCCGGTGCAAGGCTATCAGCGCATCGAAGATGGTATCGGGGGCTGGCTGTACCGGCTGATCCTGCCTTCCATCGCGTTGTCGGTGATCTTTGTGGCCTTTATCGCGCGGATGACCCGCACGTCGGTTCTGGAAGTCCTGGGCGAAGATTACATCCGCACCGCCCGTGCCAAGGGGCAGACAGAAACCAAAGTGATGATGCGCCATGCCTTGCGTAATGCGGCGGTGCCGATTGTCACGGTCATTGGTCTTGCCATTGCCATCCTGATTGGGGGCGTGGTGGTGACCGAAAGCGTCTTTACCATTCCCGGTCTTGGTCTGTTGACGGTCGAGGCCGTTTTGAATCGCGATTTTCCCACAATCCAAGCGGTTATTCTTTTCTTTTCCGTTGTCTATGTGCTGATCAACCTTGCGGTAGATGTCAGCTATACGTTGCTTGATCCAAGGATCCGTTACTGATGGCTGTGACCACTGCCCAATCCCCGTTTCGTCAGACTTTGGGGCGCATGTTTTCCAACACCTCTGTTCTGCTTGGCGGGGGGCTGGCGCTGTTGATTGCCCTCATGGGGATCTTTGCACCTTACCTTGATACCCGCGATCCATCCGGCATCAGCCCCCGCAATCGCAACCAACCACCCGGATACGAGGCCACAGTGCGGGATTACAATACCGGCCAAAAGGTCGAGGTCGTCTATCGAATGGGGTCAGACACATTGGGGCGGGATGTGTATTCCCGCGTGGTGTACGGTGCCCGCACGTCCCTGATTGTGGGGCTGTCCGTGGCTGCCATTGCGATCTTTGTCGGT
>CALHST010000301.1 GCA_938038825.1 uncultured Paracoccaceae bacterium
TCAAAAACGGGGTCCGTCCGGCGCATGAGCTATCGCAACCCAGTTTCCTAAACGCCGATGCGTTGGGTATGGGCGGCCAGTCTTAGCTTTGGGCTCGCCGCGTGCGAAGATCCGCAGCCGGATGTGTCCGCCCATACGATCATGACCGTGATCGAACAAACTATGGGCGATCCCGAACTGCTGCCTCTGACACTGGGCGCACTTTATGAACATGTCGAAATTCAGGGCCTTTCCAACAAACCTGATAGGCAGTTCATCGCGCTTGCGTTGGGTCGAGATGATCGCCCCGAAATTGCAAAGATGCGGTGCCATAGGGTGAAATTTGGGCTCGCTATCCATGATTTAGATTCAGAGTGGAGTCTGCCCGCAGAGATTAGCAAGCAATTCGAACACCCTGTGCAACACAACACCACGCGCGTCTTGTGCCAGTTCAATTACGTCGACCGTATCGAGAGGGTGCAGAACTTTCTCACACAAGCCGAAATGTGGGCCATTAGCCAAATTGGGCCGGCGGAGCAAAGCGCACGTAACACCGCAAAAACCGCTCAAAGTCAGGACCCACGAAAGATCTTGTCGATCTACAAAAACAGCGAGGGGCCAGATCACACAGCCTCTATCGCTTTTTTGTTTGAACAGCGTTGAGAATCCTCGCCTCCTGCATTTTTAGCGTATAGTGTGCACGAATGAAGGACACACCCCAGATGTTGCGTGACACACCTGCTTTTTTGAACGTCGATACGTCGATCTTGGGCCGTCGTTGGGTCGGCCCCGGGATCGAACTGGATCGTGCCGCAGAAGCCCTGGCCCAAGAAACCTCCCTGCCTCGCCCTGTGGCACAAGTGTTGGCACGGCGCGGCGTAAATGCCGCCGACGCACCCGGATTTTTGGCACCAGCTTTGCGGGATCTTTTACCGGATCCTCGGTCGCTAAAAGACATGGAAAAAGCCGTCACGCGCATGTTGCAGGCGGTCAAGGCGCGACAACGCATTGCAATTTTTGCGGATTACGATGTGGATGGCGGGACCTCGGCCGCGCAATTGATCGTTTGGTTCCGCCACTTTGGACTGAAACCAACACTGTATGTCCCTGATCGTATCGACGAAGGGTATGGACCAAATGAGACCGCGATGGCCGATTTGGCGGCGCGTCACGATCTGATCATTTGCGTGGATTGCGGAACCTTGTCACACGACCCACTGGCCGCCGCAAAAGATGCTGACGTTATTGTGCTTGATCACCACTTGGGCGGCGAAACGCTGCCCCCCGCTGTGGCAGTTGTGAACCCAAACCGCCAAGATGAATCCGGGGATTTAGGGCACCTATGCGCAGCGGGAGTTGTCTTCTTGGCTTTGGTCGAAGCCAGACGGCAATTGCGCGAAGCCGGTGAGCAAAGCCCCGATCTGATGAGCCTGCTGGATCTTGTTGCTTTGGCGACGGTTGCCGATGTGGCGCCGTTGGTGGGCGTGAACCGCGCCTTTGTGCGGCAAGGCTTGACCGTCATGGCCCGGCGCGATCGTGCTGGACTTGTCGCGTTGAGTGACTCTGCACGCATGGACACAGCTCCGTCGTCCTATCATCTTGGTTTTGTGTTGGGTCCGCGTGTCAATGCGGGTGGTCGTGTGGGTCAGGCAGATTTGGGTGCACGCCTTTTGGCCACGGCCGACACGTCCGAAGCACAAGCCCTGTCTGAACGGCTTGAAGAGTTGAACAAAGAGCGTCGCGATATCGAAGCTTCGGTCCGTGCCGCGGCTTTGGCGCAGGCGGAAGAGCGCGGACTGGACGCGCCTTTGGTTTGGGCGGCAGGTTCGGGGTGGCATCCGGGGGTTGTTGGCATTGTGGCGTCTCGTCTGAAAGAGGCGACCGGACGGCCCGCGATTGTGATCGGATTGGATGATGGTATCGGCAAGGGATCCGGGCGGTCCGTTGCGGGAATTGACCTTGGGTCTGCGATACAACGCCTTGCCGGGGAAGGTCTTTTGGTCAAAGGCGGTGGGCATAAAATGGCCGCGGGCCTGACTGTTGAACAAGACAAGCTTGAAGACGCGATGGCGCGATTGTCGGACCTTTTGGCCCGACAAGGTGCCGGCGATCTTGGCCCCGCTGATTTACGGTTGGACGGTGTTTTGATGCCGGGCGCGGCAACTTTGGATCTGGTGGAAACATTGGAACAGGCCGGACCTTTTGGTGCTGCGGCCCCCGCCCCGCGTTTTGCGTTTCCTGCAGCCAAGATTTTGCATGCCCGCCGTGTTGGCGAAAGTCACTTGAAGGTAAGCTTCGGCGATGGTCTTGGCGCGCGCATGGATGCAATCTGCTTTGGCGCATATGACACGGATCTTGGGACCACATTGGAAAATCATGGCGGCGCACCATTTCACCTAGCAGGACGGCTGGACATCAATTCGTGGCAAGGTCGCCAATCCGTACAACTTCGGCTGGAAGATGCTGCGCTTGCGGGCTAAAAAAGAATGAATGAGAGTTGTTTTTCCTCTTGCGTCGGCGCTGTGGTTTTTTTAGACACCGCTCACTGACTCAGTGTCCCGTTCGTCTATCGGTTAGGACGTCAGGTTTTCAACCTGAAAAGAGGGGTTCGATTCCCCTACGGGATGCCACTTACGTATTTTGATGTAAGGCATGACACTTTCTAGGTTTTCAAATAGGTCGGCAAAGCAGGGTCCGTTCTTGTGCGCGCTTTTTTTTGTCTGCGCGCAAAGTGGCGTAACCTGTGTTTCTGGGTGACCATGATCGGTGAGCGACGCCTATGTGGAATCTCGCAGCTTGGGATCGTAAAACGTTTGTCGCGCGCGGCCTGCATTTTTGGATGCATATAACGCCACATCTGCGTCATCCATCAACGTTTCGGGGTTCACATCGCTGCGCCCATTCCAAATGACAGTGCCAATGCTGCCAGAGATCCGACAGGTTTCGCCCTTGAAGTCGGTGGGTTTCTCTAGCGCGTCGATGATCCGTTGTCCTGTGCGTGTCAGATTTGATTTTACTGTGTTCCCCGGCATGAGGACAACAAATTCGTCCCCGCCAACACGCGCAATTATGTCACCAACGCGGGTCATGCGCCGGAAGATGGTCGCCACATTCAACAGCACGTGATCCCCAGCCGCATGCCCATAGGTGTCATTCACGGCTTTGAAGTAATCCAAATCAATATGCATAAGCGCAAAAGGGCGCCCCATTTCCACATATTTTTCCAGCGCTTGATCCATTGCCCTACGATTTTTAAGCCCCGTGAGGGTATCTGTGACGGCCTGTTGTTCGGCGGCCAGTTTTGCCCCTTGCAAACGGAGGTTCAACTTGCGCGAGGCTTCCATGGCTGCTGACTTCGCCTCAACCAGGTAGAGCATTTCAACGGTCAGATCTGTGGGTGCGAAATCCGCGCTTGATAGCGCAAAGTCACGAACGGCATCCAGAACCGAGATTCCGAAGGTTAAATTGACGATGACCCCACCTGTGCCATCAGGCATCGCAACGCCTTTCAGTCCGGTTCGGGGTGCATCGCGCAGTTCTATATGCAGCTTGTCGCCAAGAATCCTGAAGAGTTCGTCCATGTTCATGACTTCGCGCGGCCGCATAATGCGCAGCACTTCAAGGACACGTTCGCCAACCCACGGCTTGCCCGGGCGCACTTTGCGCAGTGTTGGCCCAACATGGGTAATGTGACCTGTCGCATCCACTTGCACATGCATAGGACACAAAATGTCGAGAGTATCCTGTTTGGGGATCGACATCATCATCATGCGACATGGGCCCCTAAATCGAATTTGCGCCCTTCACTGAAGGTGGCTTCCAGCAATGTCACGCTGAGCGTTTCAGCCCCTTGGCCGCCTCCCCCATGTTCAACAAATGCCAAAGCGCCATAGTCATCTGCCATTGTGCGCAACAATCCCGCCAAGACGTGACCAAAACCCTCGAAATTACCCTGACAAATGATACTAAAATTGACCGCGGAATGTTCCCGAAGTTCGATACTTGGCAACACCAAGTCAGGCACCGCCAGACGTGCGCGATCTGGCAATTCGTCCAAAGAATGCAGAAATTCTTCAAACGTAACGCCGCCAAATCGAAGCAATCGACGCAAGGCTTCCACGTTGGGATGTGACACCAAATAGGTGCCGATATCCTCTAGAATGTCAGAGGCCGGGCGTTCCAAGACATCTGTCATGGCAACAAGCAGTTTTTGCGCCACCTCTTCTTCATAATCCAACATGGCTTCGAATTCATCAAATTCGAAACCTGCGGAATTCAGAATTTTTGCCCATTTAGCCGCGCCATGACAATCATTCACGAACAGCTGGACAGCCCGAAGAGCCAAGCCGTGCATCATAACCTCAAACGTTAAGTTAGTGTGGGTTGTGCACTAAAAGTCTTAAAAAACCTGCAAGGTGGGCAAATATTATCGCCGCGCCAAACGCGTCTTTTGACAGCTAAAAATCCGTTGGTGCCCCGCCTTCGGACTTACGACGCGCAACGAAATCTGCAAGGTGATCCCTGCGATCCAGTGGCATCTCAGGTTCTTCGAAATTTGCAATGATCTCTTTAAAGATCCCATGGGCCCGTTCGGCTGTCCACACACCGCCCGCTATTTCCCATGCCTCGAAGTTTTTCCAATCTGATAGGAACGGTTGATAAAATGCAGTCGAATAGCGATCTTGTGTGTGCTGGATTCCAAAGAAATGGCCCGATGATCCCACGTCTTTGATCGCGTCCAAGGCGATCTCGTCCGGGCCCGTTGCGCAAATCTCGGGCTCCATATAGCGCTGAATCATTTGCAGCACTTCGCAATCCATGATGAATTTTTCCGGCGAGGCAATCAGCCCACCCTCAAGCCAACCAGCCGCGTGGTAAATCATGTTGGTGCCTGATTGAACTGCCGCCCAAAGTGAATTCGATGTTTCCCACATCGCTTGGCCGTCTGGCACATTGGCCGCACACACCCCAGAGGATCGCATGGGCAGCCCGTAGAATCGGGCCATTTGCCCGGTCATTTGGGTCGAGCGCATATATTCCGGTGTTCCAAATGCCGGGGCGCCAGATTTCATGTCCACATTGGATGTAAATGTCCCAATCGCGCAGGCACATCCCGGCTGGACATATTGAAACAGGGCAATCGCACACAGGCCTTCGGCAATGGACTGCGCCACGGCCCCGGCCATAGTCACCGGCGCCATCGCCCCGGCCAATGTAAACGGTGTCACAACCACCGCCTGCCCTCGACGGATCAATCGTAAACACCCGTCAATCATGGGAAAGTCATGCTTAAGCGGCGAGGTCGAGTTGATGTTTGTGTACATATATGGCTTCGCGCAGAACGCCTCTTCCGTCAGGCCACAGGCGATTTTCACCATCTCCATGACGTCTTCGACGCGCTCTTTGCCCAGCGCATAGGCATGCATGACTTTGTCTGTGAGGGTCAGTTTGTCATAGAGAACGTCCAGATGCCGGACGCTGGCATGGATATCCACGGGTTCCACGGGATAGCCGCCTGCGAAATGGATGCAGTTGAAGTATTGAGTCAGCTTTAGCAAATTCTGGCATTGCTCTCGATTGCCAGGCACTTTTTTGCCCAGCGCCATGTCATAGTAATTGGGCGGCGAAGACACGTTGCCAAAGATCATCTTGTCGCCGCCAATGGGCAAACTGCGATCAGGATTGCGGCAGTGGATTTCAAAGGTTGATGGCGCTTTGGCCACCATCTCCATCACAAAGTCGCGTCCCATGAAGACCTTGTTGCCATCAACCCGGCATCCGGCCTGTTTCAGGATCTGCAACGCCTCGGGGTTCAGGAATTCGATGCCAATCTCTTCGAGTATGCGCATCGCACCATCATGGATGGCTTGCACGCCTTCGGGGCGCAACGGTTCTGTCGGCTTGTCAAGATTGACTGGAATGCGCCAGGGCATTTGTTCGATCACAGCGGACCCTCTGCGCGCGGCGGCCCCTGCGCGTCCTCCGCCCCGACGTCGTTTGGGTTGCGCGTCTTCGGACATGGTGATCTCCTCCTGCATCTTCCATGAAAAAGATGCGGCGGGACGTCCGCGCAAGATGCGCTGTTTGCGACACGCTTGGTCGCGATCAGCGATCATCCGGCGCGGTTTTTCGCAGCCCAATAACCCTAAACGATTTGAAGCCAGGTCGGCAGAAAGCTGATATCGGGCAAAACGACATCTGCAAACGGGGCTAAATCATCTTCTTCCGCGTATCCGGTCAGGACACCAACCGTCGCAAATCCAGCCGCCCGCCCGGCGCGCAGATCGTGCAAACTGTCGCCCACCATAATGCACGCGGCAGGGTCCAGAACCGTGTGTTTGGCAAATGCAAGCAACTGTCCCGGCTCGGGCTTGGCACCAAAGCCAGAATCGTATCCGGCGACAAAATCAAACAATTCGGCCACCCCGGCACTGTTGAGATGCGCCACCGCGGGCATCTGGGCGTCATTTGTGGCAACGCCCAACGTGTATCCTGCCGCAATCAGTTTTTGTAACAGTGGCACCAATGGCGTGGCTTCGACTTGTGGTGCGCGGGCCGCTTCTGCGTCCAACGTTTGCAAGATGTCATGATATGAAATCCCGTCCAATTGTCCTTCCAAGGCCATGGCCACTTCGTTTGGGGTGCCGGCGATGACCGGACTGTCGTGCGCAAAACGATTGGTATCGGTGTTAAATCCAATTGATGCCCCCAAAACGGGAATAAGGTCCGGGTCTGGTGCCAGCCGTATCAAGATGGACTGGGCCCATGCTTCCCATGTCCGCGCAAAGTCAAACAGCGTGCCGTCTTTGTCAAAGACGATCCCTGAGTATCGGTTTTTCATGTCCAATGTACCTGTTCCCCTCCGGGCAGTTGAGCACGCGCCGCCGCGAGTCGTTCATACGGTATCTTTGCGTGATCACAGTAAGAGATGACCCACGTGTCATCCATCAACACAAAATCCATGACTGCGCCCAACAGGTCTGGATCTGATGCACGGTGCTTTAAATCATCGACACTTAGGCCGCTTGCACCCTGAAAAGTTGTTAACAGGTCTTCTTGGGTTGCCAGCCACCCCAGAACGTCCAAAGCTAGGACTTCGGCCATCTCTCGCTCACTCATGTGTGATCCATTAGAATTTTATGGGTT
Organism: uncultured Paracoccaceae bacterium; assembly: GCA_938038825.1. Lineage (GTDB taxonomy): Bacteria > Pseudomonadota > Alphaproteobacteria > Rhodobacterales > Rhodobacteraceae > Aliishimia. Next base: position 7,126 of record CALHST010000301.1, read on the forward strand.
CAGAAACCCTTTGTTAACTTCTGAGGCCCAAAACCGACCCACCTAAGTTAACGTTCGCGGAAGGATAACGAGAGTGCAAGCGTCTTTACTCGTCGTCGACAGTATCGCGAATAATCGCGTCGCTTTGAAAGTCACGCTTTCAGCTGCTTGGTATGATGTTACTGTGGCCGCTTCTGGCAAAGATGCGTTGGACAAAATCGATGACCTCCTCCCCAATCTGATCCTGATTAACTGCAATCTGACCGATATGTCGCTGGCAACCTTTTGCGCCTTGGCAAAAAAACGGTTTGGCAAAAAAACGCCCCCCATTCTTGCCATGACACGCAAGTCAGACCAAAGAGAGCCTTTGTTGCGCTGCGGTGTGGAAGACGTTTTGCAAACACCCGTGGATGACACGTTTCTTTCGGCGCGCATTCGGTCGGTGTTGCGTGCAAACGCGTCCGTCGCGGAATGGCGGTTGCGGGATGGCACGTCACGGGCACTGGGTTTTGCAGAACCCGTGCGCACCTTTGAGCGTCCGATTTCGGCGATGTGCCTGTATACGGATCTTGGCGCCGTTGTGCCTTTTATGGACACGTTGAGCGTTCAAAACGGGATCACGGCCAAAGCCTGCCATGTAGGTCAGGCGATGCGGGATTTATCCACCACTGTGGCGGCATCTGTTGTCATCCTGACCCTGCCCGAAAAAGATCCCGAGAATATGTTAAGTGTTCTGTCGGATTTGCGGGCAAACCCCTTGTCCCGCCATTGCGCGATATTGGTCGCGGTTCCGGAAGGACGCAGCGATCTTGCCGTGCGCGCGTTGGATTTGGGTGCAGATGATTCCACGGTGGGATATGTGCCGGGATCTGAATTGACCCTACGCCTGCGCCGTTTGAATACACGTTGCCAGATCAATGAAAGCCTGCGCGCCACGGTCAAAAACGGGGCCGAAGCTGCATTGCGCGATCAACTGACCGGGCTTTACAATCGTCGTTATGCGCTGCCGCATCTTGAGCGGATCGCAGAACAGTCGATTGCATCCGGGCAGCCCTTTGCCGTGATGGTCGCGGACCTGGATCACTTTAAACAGGTGAATGATTGGTACGGCCACGATGCCGGGGACGCCGTGTTGGTTGAATGCGCCAGCCGGTTGCAGAAAAATATGCGGGCCGTTGATATGTTAGCCCGGATCGGCGGAGAGGAGTTTTTGGTGGTCATGCCAAACACTTCGCGCAGCGAAGCGCAGATCGCGGCGTTGCGTCTGTGCAACCGAATATCTGAATCCGCGATCGTGATTGACCGTTCTAAACGGCCCATTGATGTCACTGTGTCCATTGGCCTTGCGGTAAATGAAACACTGGATTTACACACACATCGAGATGGCAGCGCCTTGTCACCGCAAGCGCTGATCGCGCGGGCGGACAAAGCATTGTACCAAGCCAAGCAAAAGGGCAGAAACCGGTTCATTCTGGATCATCCGGCAGCTGCGTAACTAAAAACAAGGACCCAAAGATATGGCTTTCATATTAGGGACGTTTTTGACCGTGACGCTTTTTGCCACGTTGCAAATGCGCCTCGATGCGATCTGCATAAGCCGCACGCTCGCCCGCCGTCATCACCGCAACTTGCCCAACTAAGGCAGTTCTTATGACATCCTGAGCGGTCTTTGTCCGGCTTTGTTGCGCCAAGAGCGCGGCTTGGAACGCATCAATGTCAAACGCGTCAGAGCGCAGATCCGCCAAGATCTGGCGCATATTGGCACGACCATCCTGCTGAGATGCGCGCCGCGCGTCTTTGGTTTTCTGTACAAGCTGTCGGCGGTCGTCACGTTCAAGTGCTGCGACAAACGCAATGCCACCACGCGGGCCACCGCCAAAATCCCTGGATGCGTTTTTGATGCGCAACCCGGCGCCCACCCCCAACCCGATCACCAACAGGTTCACGGCCAGCGATGCCCCAAGAAGGATCTTGATCCAACGCGGTGCGATGCGGTTTTCTGCAGTGTCTTTGGGATCAGCCATCTTCAAACTCCTGCCATTGGTCTGCATCACTTGTAAGCCAACCATCAAAGGTCACTGTTTCGTCGCTCAATTGCGTCACCAAATTCACCGGATCGACGATACCCTCCGGCGGGGCAACACCAATCCAAACGCCTGCCACGGCAGCCGTGGCCAATCCACTGACACCTATCCAGCCACCCAAAGCGTCGTGCAATTGGGCAAACCATGCACGATGCGCCCGGCTTTCTTGTGGGGGAGCAAAGGCTTCGACGGCTGTGGTTTCCAAACGGGTCAAGAAATCCGGCGTTGGAATACCCGTGTCCTTACGCGCCGCATCAAACAGCACATCCAATTCATCGTCATTCAGTTCAGGTTTCGTCATCTTCAAACCCCAGTTCCGGTTTTCGTCCAGCCAGTTGAGCCGCCAAGGCCCGTTTCCCGCGCGACGTCAGGCTTTCTACGGCCTCGACGCTTATGTTCAAAATTTCCGCAATATCGGGGTTCGAAGTGCCCTCGATATGCCGCAAAACAACGGCTTGGCGCTGGCGATCTGGCAAAGTGCGCAATGCAGCCTGTAACGCAGTGTGGCGCGCTTTGTTTTGTAAATTGGCCTCGACACCTGGTTCAGGATCCTTTGGCTCTGAAACCTCGTCTGCGTCCAGTGACAACGCGCGCGCTTTGCGCATGCGATCAATGCACAGATTGGTCACAACCCGGTAAAGCCAACTCGACGGCTTTGCGCCC
>CALHST010000302.1 GCA_938038825.1 uncultured Paracoccaceae bacterium
GTTATCCCCGTTTTGACATGGCCAGATTTTGCGGACGCAGTACGGCGCAAATTAGTTTTGGAAATTGCGGATTTGGGTGGCGATCACGCGGACGCGCCCCGGATCATCAAAGCGCAACTGTCGTCACGAGATCCGTCGGATTGCCAAATCGGAGAGAAAATTTGGAACGAATGGGTGCGAGAACGGCAATTTCAACTGCCATAAGCCTTTGGTAACAGTTGAACAGTATGGCATTGGAGAGACATGTGCGTTCTGCCAGTGTGCAAGCCGGTTCAATAATGATGCAAGGCGAACTGTTTTGCGCGTTGCGTCGAAACACTGGAAATGAAGGTCCTTAATGAACGATCATTCTTCTGACACTGACTTTTTCGCCATTGCGACACAGCGCCCTGTGGTGATGCGGGCTGCCCGCATTGCGTTGGTCGTTGGAATTGTCTTGGCGATCATTAATCACGCAGACAAACTCATCAATGGCACGGTCGACCTGACAACTCTTTTCAAGATCATTTTGACGTTTGTGGTGCCGTATTCGGTGTCCACATATTCTTCGGTCCAAACTGTACGCGAACAGATGCAAGACGTCTGATCCCCGCCGATCAAGCGCGCCGCTGAACCAGAACCGAACCAACAGAATACCCGGCGCCAAATGAGCATATCAGCCCATAGTCGCCGTCTTGCAAATCTTCGGAATATTGCGAAAAGGCAATTATGGACCCGGCGCTAGAGGTGTTGGCGTAGTCCTGTAAGATGTTGGGTTGTTCACCGTCATTTGGTACACGACCCAAAACCTTTTTGCCTATAAAGTCGTTCATTGATTTGTTGGCCTGATGCAGCCAGAGCCGTTTCAGATGATCGGCTGTGATATCCTCATCCGCCATATGATCCGCGATGTGTTTAGACACCAATGGCAGCACTTCCTTAAAAACCTTCCGGCCTTCTTGCATGAATTGCATATCACGGCGATCATTCAGGCCATCAGGACGGGTTCGGCGCAAAAACCCATTGTTGTTGCGAATGTTATTGGAAAATTCTGTCGCACATCGTGTGGATTTTATTTCAAAATGCGGGGCAGTGGCGTCGTCGATCCGCTCAACCAAAGTTGCTGTGGCCACATCCCCGAAGATGAAGTGACAATCGCGATCCCGCCATTCCAAATGTGCTGAGCAAATCTCGGGATTGACCACCAATGCGGACCGGATGGACCCAGAGCGGATCATATCTGTCGCTGTTTGCAGCCCGAAAGTTGCGGATGAACACGCGACATTCATGTCAAAAGCAAAACCTTTAACGCCCATAAGTTGTTGAATTTCAATTGCAATCGCAGGGTATGCACGTTCGTGATTGGATGCCGCACAAATAACAGCATCCACATCTGCCGCAGTTTTTCCCGCTTGCGCGAGTGCTTTGTTGCAGGCATCGACGCCCATTTCAGCCATAACGCCGGGTTCATCGTCGCTGCGTTGTGGCAGCGTCGGATGCATAGTCGTGGGGTCCAGGATGCCTGATTTGTTCAGCACAAACCGTTGTTCAATGCCGCTGGCTTTAAAAATGAAGTCTTCCGAGGAGGGATCTTTAGCCGTGACCTCACCAGCCGCGATGGCGTCTGCGTGTTCCGCATTCCAAGCATCGGCATAGGCATTAAATGCCTCAACCAATTCCGCATTCGAAATACTCAGCTCGGGTGTGAAAACACCTGATCCTGTGATGGCCGCAGTAAACATGACAATTCCCTCCACACGTCCAGCGATGTGGCCGGAAATGGGAGGGAAGGTCAAGGTCGGTGCGCTTTCAAGAAAGCGCGGGTGACTTTGGGTTAGCTTTTGCGTTTGCGACGCGACATTGCGCCCAGTCCGGCCAAACCGCCCAGCAACAACAGGGAAGACGCAGGCAGCGGGACCGATGCCAATGTCACGCCCAAATCATAATCAGAGGCGCCACCGCGGTCACGCGCAACAATCACGACACGCGCATCATTCAGAACTTGGCTGAACAAAGTCTGCGGCAGCGCATCCAAAGCTTCGCCGGATGTGGGGTCACCGAGGAAATCTTGGCGCGCAACCCGGTTGCCGTCTACACGTATGACGAAGCGCGTCGAAAATTCACCGCGTGGCAACAGGGACGATCCGGCGATGTCCAGCAAATCTACCGTGAACAGGCCCGTGACATTTCGGAAAATCCAACGATCCTGATCATCCGTAAAGGCGCGGCCAGACAATAAGGTGGAGTCGCCTCCGCTCAGGTCGGGGGCGCGGAACCTGTCGATATCACCATTTCCGGCAACTGCAGCATTTCCAGAGATATCAGCGCCGCCGATTGTGAACTCACGGGATTCTTCGGTCAGAACTGTGGTGTAATCAGCGGGGTTAATTGTTGATGCACCCACCGATGTGGCCGCAACAACAGCCAACAGAGTTGCTGGCAGAGCAAATAGTTTCATCGTTAATCCTTTTCAAAACACCCTTGCGAACAGACATTAGGGGCGGGGCGTTGATGGAATATCTGACGTCCAATTGGGGCGGGATTAAGACAGATTTGCGGAAAAATTGCACAAAATCCGCTTATTCAATTAAGGCGTGTCATGGCGGTTTCCCGATTATCTGTTGAAAAAACAAAATGTTGGGCTGTTGCAAGGTCGAAGGGCGGGCTAATCTTCAAACGAGAAAATGGAGAACCTGTCATGATCCGCGTCCACCATCTTAACCGTTCGAGATCCTTACGAATCCTATGGCTGCTTGAAGAATTGGACCTAACTTACGAAGTCGTACGTTATGAACGTGATGCGGTGACTAATCTTGCTCCGGACAGTTTGCGGGCCGTGCATCCGCTGGGTAAATCACCGATGATCGAGATGGATGGAGTGTTAATCACAGAGTCCGCGGCTATCGTCGAAATGATCTGTCTGAAACACGCGCCGCAAATGGTTCCTGACAGGAATACAAAAGCTTACATCCGCCATATGGAGTGGATGCACTTCGCCGAAGGTTCGGCCATGACGCCGATCTTGCTAAACTTGTATGTCGGCAGGCTTGGGGAGGCGGGCGCCCCGCTGCATCCTCGAATACATGCGGAATTAGACCGCCATTTCAAATATATGAACGACTCGATCCGTCCGTCTGGACACTTTGTTCAGGATACGTTGAGCGCGGCTGACATTATGATGAGCTTTCCAGCGCAGGTGGCGATACGTCTAGGGCGCGGCGCTGAATTTCCAGCACTGAATGGCTTTGTCGAGGACATACAGGCCAGCCCCTCCTATGAACGCGCTGTGGCAAAAGGCGGTGGCGACTAAGTCAAAGTCGCCTTCTTGCCGCGGGGATCGACCGGGCAACTCTGAAGTCGCGGACTATCAGGATCAGTATACCGTCGAACTGAAGGACAGCGTCTGGGCACGCGTACATTCGCCCGATTTCTAGAACATGGCTCACGGTGCGCTAACTTCACCCTCAATATTAAGACTGCTTGGAGGTGGTCTTTTGTCATTCTTTTGCCGAGAGAGTGCGCCGGATTCTTAAAGGGTTTGGCAAGTCACGAAAGCTCCGCATCTGGGAAAAGAACCCAATGACAGACACGTGAACGCGGCTGAATTTCAGTAAAATCGCATTCGCTTGATGTGCGCGTCATAATGAAACCATTTCAAAGTAAGGGGTTGAAAGGATTCGATAACGAAGGTCTCGTGATAACGAAAACCCAAATTAACTCTTAACAACTGATGATGATGCTAAGTGAGTTGTGCGACAAATTGTCGTGGAGCAGCCTTCTTATGCCGACGAAAATCAAAAACAGTGGTCGTGCTTAGGAGGAAAAACATGAAACGTAACATCGGACTGGGGCTTGCTTGTCTCCCATTTTTATTAAGTACCCAAACGGCCACGGCTCAATCGCAAGAGGAGGAACTTGCGACGTTGCGCGATCGGGTCGCAGCTTTGGAAGCAAGCCGCACGACCCCTGAGCTCAAATTCTCGGCATTCGAAAACACAGAAATCACGATATATGGATTTGCTCGGTTCGAGGCCTTCTATGATTTTGACTTCGCTCAGGGCGACCTAAGCCGCGCAGGGCGCGTCGGCGATCCAGATTTTGCCACTGACGGCGAATTTGACACGTCAGTCCGCGTATCTCGTTTCGGTTTTAGATCGAAAACACCGACGCAAATTGGGGACATTAGTACGCAGTTAGAATTCGACTTGTTCGGGTCGGGGGGGGATGAATCGACGTCACCAAACCTGCGATTGCGTCATGCGAACATCAACATCAACGACCAGGTCTTGCTTGGTCAATTCTGGACCAACTTTATGCCCTTGGTCCACTATCCCACAACCGCTGACTTCAATGGGCCGGTTGGCATTACCTTCGCCCGCGTTCCCCAAGCCCGTTACACGTATAGGACCGGAAATGGGCTTGAGCTTTCAGCCTCGCTTGAAGAGGCCGCCGGAGGCTCCAGCGATCCGGTTTTCACAGCGGCCGCATTTTACCAAGGAGAGGGTTTTTCTGTCCGGGGTGCAGCGCTGACAGGCACGTTTAATTCGGGTGGCAGTGAATTTGATACCAGTGGCTTCACGGTCTCTGGCAGCGTGTCCCCCTGGAAGGGCGGAACTGTTACTGCGACTTATGTCACAGGTGAAGCGCTTGGAAACTTGCTGATCGGCGGTGGAAGCAGGGTTGTCGGTGGGCAAACCAATGATTCAGACGGTTTCACGTTGGCAATCGATCAGAAATTGTCGGACGCTTTCTCAGTTGGTTTGGCCTATGGTAACGAAAGCTATGACCTGCCGACCGCGGTTGGCAGTTCGGGAAATGCGTTTACTGATTTGGAGTCGATTCATCTCAGCTTGTTTTATCGCCCAACCGATCGGCTGACGCTTGCAGCGGAATACATCAATATTCAAAGCGAAGGTCCGACTTTCTCCGCTGATGCGGATCGCATAGGATTGTCTGCTACGTTTAGCTTCTAGTTTTCAGCGAAGTCAGCGACGACGACTTAAGTTAAGATTCGAGAGCCGTCGTTGCAGCACCCCAAGCTTTAGTGAGCGCCACCTTATCCGCATAGACTGTGCGAATACGGGTTGGGCGCTCACGCATCGTTTGTTCGAGCTCTGGGGCATACCTGGTTCAAAGCCAAAGCCGCCGCCATGATCCTAGATAAGATCCGCCTGACCGAAGAGTGCCATTCCGAAAACCACGACCTCGGCCGCCCCGTCTGGGCCAGTCCCGACGGCACAACCATGGACCCGGGCGGGGTGATAGAGTGACCGGGTGTGTCGTTTTGTGTGTGTGCGGCTTTCAAACACTGTGCTGATGCGAGGACCTACGCAACGGGTCAGATGTCGACTGTGATCCCAGAGTGACCGATGCTGCATTCCCTACTAACGTCTGTTAAAAGGAGTTCTCGCCAGTCTGCGGGATGACCACTTTGTCGCTCTTTCACACCTAGTCAGGGAAACACATCTTGTTTCCATCCAGGTCCCGAACGTATGCTGAGAACTTGGGTCCACGCTGGTTTGGCGCGCCCTCGCAGATGCCTCCTAGCTCTAAAGCCACAGCGTGCATTCGTTTGACGCCTTCTTCGCAGCCAACGCAGAATCCAACCATTGTTCCATTGCCGGGGTGGCAGGTTTTGTGTCAAAAGGTTTGGCCGCTGCGAATGCAGAACCTGTCAGCCTAATTGATGTGGAGCGTGTCACTTGCCGCTCGCTGCCGGAGCCGATTGCAAACTTAGGGTCATTGCCCGAAACGAGAGCCAGTTCAGGCCGTCTTGCATTAATTGCCAATGACTTGAGCGAAAATTGCATAACAGGCTCTCTAGTTGCTGATCATTCAGTT